>JBIIWE010000017.1:0-12388 GCA_044339075.1 Daejeonella sp.
TGTACTGTATTTCTCTCATGTGTAAAATCAATTCTTGGAACGCAAATATAAGGCTATCAATTATTAATTGCGAATTATTAATTACGAATTACGAATTAGAGATACTGGTAAATAGAGGATATTAATTGCGAATTATTAATTGCGAATTATTAATTACGAATTACGAATTGAAGATACCGTTAAATAGATAAAATGTGATTTTCAAATATGAATCACGAGATTTCGGTAATGAATGAATTTTAGAATGAAAACTGACAATTTAATACAAACAAAAACTTTTGCATTTGCAATTCGAATTGTGAATACAAGTAAATATTTGAAACAAGAGCAAAATGAATTTATTCTTTCAAAACAGTTGCTTAGGAGCGGAACTTCCATCGGAGCAAATGTTGAGGAAGGTATAGGAGCCCAATCAAAAGCTGAATTATTTCAAAATTTTCTATAGCATATAAGGAAGCCAGAGAAACATCCTACTGGCTACGCTTGCTATGTGCTACAAACTATTTGTCAAAAGAAATGAGTGATAGTTTAATTTATGATGCGGAAGAGATATGTCGGATAATCGGAAAAATTCAAATAAGCTCTAAAAGAAACTGATATCCGCATAACCCGTAATTCGTAATTATTAATTCGTAATTCGTATTTAAAATCCTTCACCTCTGACAAATCCCTTTAAACGAGCAGTATTTACAATTATCAGTATTCAAAGTTTGCCTGAATGGTACTGAGCTATCGAATAACTCATTCAATTTTTCCTTAAGTTTAAGGGCGAACTGATCTTTTAAACCAGCCAGATTTTCATCCGTCAGTAGTAAACTACCCTTACCCTTCGTTGAGAACTGAGTACCCCCTTTAAAATCCTTTACCGTGTAAAGATGCGGTTCCACCTGACTTACATCTCTAGCCTTTTCATACACAAGGGTGTAAAAGAGCGTTTGAAGCAAGGCTTTATTCTGATCATTACCGTCTTCAGCAAACAAACCTTCAAAATCTCCATACTTCAACTGATCCTTGCCGGTTTTATAATCTACGATCCGTGTTATATTTTGATGAATGTCTACCCTATCGATGATTCCCATTAACCTGACCTGCTCCTCCCTGCCGGCTACTTCAATGGAAAACAGGGGAGTATAAGCATCTCTGTCTTCCAGCTCCTTAATTAGGAATGGTGCAATTTGCTCATCATGCCGCAGTACCTTCAAAGCATATTGCTCAATTACCTTTATGATGATCTGTTGCAAGGCACTTTGCTGAAGTTCATGATCCGGGTTAAGTTTCAGCTCTTTCACCATGGCCGCTTTAGACATAGCCGGAAGCAAACTTTCACGCTGCCTGATGTAATCTGCAGTGACTTCCTTCCCAAGCGAATCCCGATAAAAACTTTCCATGACAGTATGCAACATGGTACCCACAGTATGCGGACCGATTTCATCCGGCAAATCCTTTGGCTCTGCCAAACCGGCTATTTTACCAAAGAAAAACTTTAGCGAACAACTTACATAGTCAGTAAATGCGGATGCAGAGATCTTTTTATCGTATTTGCTCTCCGAATTTCTTTTTAAATAAGTACGCAGTTTTTCCAGTACCGGTCCGCTCTTGCTAATTTCTATACCCTGTTCGGCTGAAGTGTCAATTGGCTGATTCTGTTGTAATACATGTTTGAACTTACAGGATGTTTCAAATTCAAGTTGTTTAATAAACCTGCTCTCTTCTCCACTTCCACCAGCCTTATCATCGGTGATTCCGGTATAAATCAGGGTAACTTTCTTGGCACAGTGCAGTAGTCGATAAAAGAAATAAGCAAAAATGGAATTTTGGTTTTCCAAAACCGGTAAGGCAAAAGCTCTTCTGACATTGTCTGGGATAAAAGACGGGGTAATACTTACCTTGGGAAGTACGCCCTCATTCATTCCAAGAATAATCAGTTCATCAAAATCAAGACAACGGCTTTCGAGCAAACCCATCACCTGCAATCCCGATAAAGGTTCTCCATCAAAAGGTACCGTGAGTCCCGCCAAAGCCCTCCTGATCGTTCTAAGCACAAATCCTGCGTTTATCTCGGGCATTGCTCCGGCATTCCCAAGCTCTGCAAAATTATCTGAGAGTACATTCAGCGTTTTAACTGCCTCAGCAATAAGCAAACTTTCCAATTTACGCAGATCGGCAATCTGCTCTGAAACCAGCAAAAGTAAACTTCCCAAATTCCTGATTGAATCGGCAGGACTTTCAAACTTACTAAACATGAGTCCGGCAATTTTACCGGTACTCTTCAAATCCTGAAGTTTAAATCTGGCCTTCTTTTCTTCAATAATCTCTTTATGGATCTTATTCCTCTGTTCAATATCGGTAGCAATCAGGGGATTGAATATATAAGTCAGCACTTTGGGATAAGCGATAGAAATCTTATCACCCGAGGCTATCTCTTCCTGAATATCAAGCCAGAGATCACACAATCCAAATACGGCCGACTGTTCAAAAGGATAACCCATGGTGATATTCAGACTTTCATCATCAACAGTTTGAAGAACCGGAAGCAAAAGACTCTCATCAGCAAGAATGATCGCTTTTGAAGAAGGGTCATTCTTATCCGTACTCCCAGGGAGCAATTCAGCAAGCAATTTGCCTTGGGCTATTTTACCCAAAGCCTGAATTATTGTAAACTCTTTTTTGGGATCATCAATACAGTTTTTGGTTATAGCGAACTGGTTTTCGAGACCTACAGTGTTGATATTCCTCCTTATAAAATGTCCGGCTTCCTGGATATTATCTGAAAAATAATGCTCGTCAGCATCAAAATAAAATGAGCAGCGACCTTCATCCTGCCAGGATCTGAACAAAATTTCCTCTGCTCTTGATAAGGCATTAAAGCCTACAAAAACAACATGGCTGAATTCATTTAAAAATCCCGGATCAGAATCCTTTCCCTCAGCAAGGTTGCGGTACATTTTTGCACTGCTAAGCAGCCCCTGTTCAGCAAGCTTTGCATGAAAATTCTGGTAGAGATGCGGCATCCGATGCCACATTTCAATGAATTTCTCTTGAACCTTATTCTGCTTTTCCTGGGAAAATGACGACCAGAAACTCTCCATAAAGGCAAGTTGTACCTCCTCAAAATTTGGAAACTGCTGCTCGAGTTCGGCGATATTGCCTATCAGATTAAAGACCTTCACAGGATCAGCCATGTAATAATCAATCTGAGAAAAATCAGAAACAATAATCTCGGCTAAGGGATAAAAGACATCAGCACTTACAGGTTCTTTACCTTCTTTTTTTAACAAAAGATTGTATTCAGAATAGAGTACAAAGAATTGCTTTAACTGAGATGCACAAACCAGACTAGTTGACTCAGAGAAAAATTGCTGGATTGTAAAAAAGCGGGGACTCCAGATTGGCTTGGCACTAATCTCTGCCAGATACTTCCGCAGAAATAATTGAGGTCGTTTATTATTAAATACAATTGCAACATCCTGAAGATCTTTTCCGAAGCGATTCAATAGATCTTCTGCAACCCGGTACAGAAACTTGTCCGATGATTTATTCTCCATAATCATACTTTCTGCAGTTTACGATCCTGTGCATACCATAAATAAGCATCCACTTGCTCAAATTCACCCATTTTCATCAGATTATCGCGGTAAAGGCTTATATCTGAAATATATTTATTGTTTTGCGCCCCAAATTTAAAATCCAGAAGAATTGCGTTCTTCTCAAAGACAAACAGTTTATCCGGTCTTTTTACAGTTCCAGAATCAATGATCATATCCTTTTCACTAATGACCGCCTTGGCGGTTTTGAACCATTGCTTTATTTCTTCCTGAAGCAAAACATCCCCAACAGCCTGTCTGATCTCTTCCCTTTCAGATTCCCTGATGAGTCCCTCCTGTACCTTTTCAGAAATTAGTTTATCAAGATTTTCGGTATCACTTAAAATTTCCAGCAATTCATGCATCACGATTCCCTTGCGTTGTTTTGCATTGAACCATGAATCCTCCTTCATACTATTCCGCTTAAATCGCTCAGTTATTTGTTCATTCACATGATATTTATGAATTCTTAAAGATTCATGTTCTAAACCTGCATCATCATCCGGAATCAGAGCCGGAAGATCCCCCATAAAATAATGAGTATCATCTGATTCAAATAGCAACTCTCCGGTTAGCCCCTTCTCAAATAAACCTGAAAGAATTGATGGAATATTCTTCGATGTACTCTCTTTCCCATCTTTCTTATTCACAGGAAGATTCGGGCAGATCAGACATAAATAATCTTTTGCTCTGGTTGTTGCTACATACATGGTATTGATGACATCCATATAAGCCAGCATGACTTCTTCAAAATAATCCCGTGCAAAAACAGTAGATGCCAATCCTTTACCAAGATCTACAGGAAAAGATTTAAACTGCTCAAAACCAGCTGGTTTAGCATCAGCCCATAAAATATTTCTTTGTATTCCATTAGAGGGTTTAAGAAATTTCCAGCTGAGAAAAGGCACAATAACCGCTTTAAATTCCAGGCCTTTTGATTTATGAATGGTCATTACCTGTACCGCATCCTGGCTTTCTGAAGAGGGTAAAGCCTTCCCTGAGCCCTCATTGTCCCACCATTCCAAAAATGAGCCAATTCCCTGATCACCGGCAGCTGCGAACAAAGCCACCTGATCCCTAAAAGCAAGAAGAAAGGGAATCAGATTTTCAGAATCAGCAAATCCCAGATGGTAAATATGAATCAGTTTCTCTGTCAATTCACCAAGGGGCAAATGCTTGAACGAGTTCAAATCAGAACATAATTCGGAAGGTAATATATCTTCCATTGAAGAGATCGGGCCGGAAGCCATATTCATCCAATGATTGCTGTCTATTCCAATCAGAATATTATCAGGATTTTGAATCTGGGCCCAAAGTCGCGCGCATTCAGCTTTAAAAATCCCACTTTCTGATTCCCTTACTATCAATAATTGAAAAGTTGATAGTAATAATGCAATTGCAGGATTATTCATAATCTTCAATGCCTCACCGGAAATTACCTGAAAAGATTTTCCAGCAGCTTCAGTCAGTCGGTTCTGATTAGTTTTCTGAAAAATGCAATCAAGAATTTCCACTGCTTCATTATTTGACCTAACCAGAATGCCAATATCCCTCATAGAAACCCCCTGCTTTAAAAGCTCCGTAAGTTTTTGGATGGTAAATTCTGCTGCTTCAGACTGCTCCTCCTCTTCATCCTGCTCATCGCTGGGATTGGCTTTCGGTTTCTTTGGGAAGAATTTTACTTCGATCTTTCCTCCTGGTAATGTTTTTTTAGTAATTTCCTGATGGCTTCCCTCATAAGCTTTGACAATCATGCTGCTATTCTCTATCTCCCATAAATCATGCAGATATTCCGGTGCCGTTTCATAAAAACCCTCATTCAGGTTCTGCTGAAAAATAGCGGGGAGGCTACTGTAAAGAAAATTATTGAATCGGATGATATTTTCAGCACTTCTGCGATTATATATCAGATTCTCTTCAGCCACATTTTCATCTGAAAGATCCTTTTTCAAATTACTATGCAAAATCCGCCAGTCGCCGTTTCTCCAGCGATAAATCGATTGTTTCACATCTCCTACAACCAGGTGAGCAGAATGTTCTCCATGTGTGCCTTCTGCAATCGCATTTTTAAGTAGGGGTAAAAAATTCATCCATTGAAAAGTACTGGTATCCTGGAACTCATCAAAGAGGAAATGCTTAAATTTATTCCCTGTTTTCTCCCAAATAAATGAGGGGTTATCTGCATCAGAACCTGTAATGCCTTTCAAAAGCTGCTGAGCATCCGAGATCAGTAAAGCCCGTTTTTCTGAGCGGTAATCCTTCAAAAGATCTGCCATTTGCTGCATCAAACGAAGGTATGAGCTGTTCATATTAATGGCCAGATAAGTATTATAGATCTCTATACCCTCATCATAATAGGATATTAGCTGAGCCAAAAGCGGGTTTAAATGACCATATAATTGCTCTACCTGGCTGCTATCCTTCAATGCCCTGTTTGGCCATTGGTCAAAATCATTGAGTAGTTTCCTGAGAGCCTCAACTTTTGTTAAATCTCCCTCAATGAGTTTATCTAATTTTAAAAGGGGATTATGTGTCCTTCCTCCTAGATCTTGAGATTCAATACCTGAAGCATCAAAATATTCCTTAATCCTGCTGCTCAGTTCATTGATCTCTTCACTGAAGGTCTTAATACCCTTTTTTATCTGATTTCGTAGGGTATTGAATTCCTTTGTCTGTTCAGTCCCCATAGCCTGCATAGCCTCCTGAAAGGGGTAGTAGCGCTCCTTAAATATTTCTTTGGCAAGCTCTTTTAATGCACGGTTATAATCCCAGTCATGTCCATCACTGATACGATCAATGGCTAGGCTGGTCACCCAATCCAATAGTTCCGGATCCTTTTCAAGCTGAAGATTCAAGGCCATAACAAGCTCATCCTTCACTTTATCCTGATTCATTTCCAGCTTATAACCACTATCGATGTTAAGCTCAAATGCAAAACTTCTGATCAATTGCTGTACAAAACCATCGATAGTACTGACCGAAAAGCGGCTGTAATCATGCAGAATGCCTGCATATATTTCTGAGGCTTGTGCCTTTACCTCCTGATCACCTAATTGCGGATAGCTCTCTTTTAGGATATCACTGAATTTCGATTTTTTATACCCGAAGCTGGCAAGTTCTTCGAGCGCTCCCAGAATACGCTCCTTCATTTCGGCAGTTGCCTTATTCGTAAAAGTAACAGCCAGGATTTCGCGGTACTTGCCCTTCCCACTAAAGAGCAGAGTTAGATAATGAGCCGTTAAAGCAAAGGTCTTTCCGGATCCGGCGGATGCGCGAACTAATTTTAAAGCTTTTTGCTGGGGCATACGGTATTCCGGTTTATAATTTTAAGAACTTGAGCAAATTGGTAAATTCCCTGCAGAATTCAGAGAATTATAAAAATATCGATTTTCCTCTTCATTCAGCAATTTCGTTTATTACCTGCAGCGAGCAGATAGAAAAGCCGGCAAAATCAAGATTTTGTCGGCTTTAATCATAAAGAATAAAAAGATATTACTGGCTTAAGCCATCACCGTTTTTAAAATTGGCATTTATGGTAACTGGAAGCTTACCATTTGCCTTTAAACCGCCATTGATCACGCGAAATGTTGCATTTTGAGCTTCATTCGTGTTTTGGTAGTTCAAAATAATGGTTTTAGCGGCTTCGATGCCTGGTAAACCAGCAAGAGAATATGGATTAGCGAAAATGGCAAACATGCTGTTCATACTCGCAAGTTCAGCAATAAACAATTTCAAACTTTTATTATAATCCAGAACGGGAGCAGGACGCTTGCGCATATCATGAATACTTACTATAATCTGGTCATATGCCAGCAGTTCCTTCCTCACATTTTCTAGTTCAGTATCGGTTATATCCTTTGGCAAAATAAAGTTCAATGAGTTAGGCAAGGCGGGCCTTAAAGTCTTTTGTAGCATGGTCAGTTCGCTGGATCCCAGACTCACAATTGCTGTTTTTTTTCTCCTGTCGAAGTTTTTAAGCTGAATATCGCTATTTAATATAGTTACAGCGGCATCTGCCAATTTTTGGTTAAGTTCTTTAGCCTCCAGACGATTCAGATCGGCAACAATATTTTGTGATTGAACATACTGACTTTTATTAAGCCCTGACCAATATTTTCCATAAAGAATCTTTTTGACACTCGTGTTTACCTGCTGCCAGCTTAAACGCTTTTTTTTGATCGCCTGGCGAACTAGTTTAACCGCTCTTTTTGAATTACCTGAAAGCTCGATCACATCTAACCCGGCAATAATACCGATCACATCGCCCTCTCCATTCGGATAGAACTTTGCAACTCCTTTCATTTCCATTGCATCTGAGAATATCAGACCTTTAAAGCCCAGCTCATCTTTTAATAAAGAGGTAACAATTGGTTTAGACAAGGTTGAAGGAAGATTTGGAGTATTATCTAAAACAGGTATATTCATATGAGCAACCATTATTCCTGACGCTCCCTCTTTAATTAATTCCTTGAAAGGATATAATTCCATCGAATCAAGCCTTGCTTTTGTAAATGGCAGTTGAGGAAGATCCTGATGAGAGTCAACCTCAGTGTCACCATGGCCAGGAAAGTGCTTTACACTGACAATTACCTGATTATCCTGCAGACCCTTCATGTAAGCTGTTACCTTTTCAGCGACCTTAAATTTATTATCGCCAAATGAACGAAAGCCGATCACCGGATTTTTAGGATTATTATTTATATCAGCTACAGGAGCAAAATTAACATGCATTCCTATACGCTTAAAGTCTAATGCCACCTGCCTGCCCATCTCATAGATCAGCTTATTGTCTTGAATAGCCCCCAGTGTTAACTGATACGGGAAGGAGTTTGTACTATCTAAACGCATACCTAAACCCCATTCTGCATCCATTGAAATAAGTAATGGCACCTTACTGATAGATTGATACCTGTTGGTCAGGATCGCCTGCCTTGCGGGCCCACCCTGAAAGAATACTAAACCACCAATTCGTTCCTTTTTGATCACAGTCGCGATCGAATCTTCAAAAGCTTTCCCCTTATCTGTATGTGCTCTAACCATAAACATTTGAGCTATTCGTTCACGCTTGCTTAATTTTTTAAACACAGAATCTACCCAGGCATTTGGTTCATTCAATCCGCCTATGAAGGTATTTCGGGTTTGGGCAAGGCCGATAAATGGACTTAGGAATGCCAACAAGAATACTATTTGTTTTACCTTTTTAAACATGTGAAGAGAGGATCAATAAATTTTTTGTGAAATTAAAATTAACAATCAAAATAAACCCCAGCAATCCCAACAAAAAGTTGATACCAAGGCTAAAAGAAATACTAAATAGCCATACCGAAAGTTTATCCTGAAGTCGATTCTTTAAATACCTGTAGAAGAGATAAATACCCAAAACATTCATTACAAAATAAGTGAAAGCCAAAATCAGCCAAATCATAAAATTCGAAATTGAATGTATAATATTAAATACAAATCCAGATTTGTAAAATTACTAAACGAAAATCATAAAGGGGCTTAAAGTCGATTTAATGCAATAAATAATCTGTTTGGCATCATTATTTCCTATTCTGAGCCATAATCAAATAAACATTATTATGAAAAAGGTGTTGATTTCAGCCATACGTGTACTGTTCGCAGGAGCTGCAGAAGAACACACATTTGGTATTAAAGGCGGTATAAACTTTACAAATATCATCAATCTGTCGCGTCCTAAAAAAGTTGACAAAAAAAGAGGCTAATCATGATTTATGATCAGCCTCCTTTTTTGTTATGTGAAATTCGCTATTTCAAAAGCAATATTAGCTCTGATTAATTACGATTTCAGAGATCTGCCAACCGATATCAGATTTTTTAAACTTGAGATTAAATCGATAGCTACCTGTAATATCCATTTGGCTACCGTTTATTTTTCCAACACCTTCTACATTAAAATCTACTGAAACTCCAGCCTCTGCACCATTAATTTTATAAGTTTTGTTTAGGGCATCCGATTTACTGATATTATATACTCCTTCAGTAAATGTCATAATAATACCTGCTCTGTTCAGTGTATTACCTGTAGGTTCATACATTTTACAGGCATCACTTAGATTTGACAACATCCATGGCTTATCCTTTTTAACGATAGCAACAGAGAAGCTATCGATCAAACTGCTTAATTGATCCTCATCACCTATTGTGAATTGGGCAGAACGCGCTTCTGTAAACGAAAAAGCAACGAATAATAGAATTAATAATTTTTTCACGGGTTTCCTAATTATAAGTATTTAGTGATTTCAGACGACATTGGTGTAACAGAAGAGCGGAATCTGTGTACGAGTTGTCCGTTTTCATCGATCAGAAATTTTTCAAAATTCCATTTAATGTCTCCTGTAAAATCAGGGTTGTCTGCAGTGGTGAGATGCTTGAACAGCGGAGAAATATCAGCACCTTTCACGCTGCTTTTTTCGGCAAGTGCAAAGGTCACTCCAAAGTTCTTCTGACAAAATTCTTTAATATTTAAATTTTCACCTGGTTCTTGTCCGCCAAAATTATTTGCGGGGAAGCCAATGACCACCAATTTATCTTTATAGGCATCAGAAAGCTTTTGAAGATCTGCATATTGTTTGGTGTAACCGCATTTGGATGCTGTATTAACGATCAAAATCTTTTTGCCTTTGTATTTCTTAAGGTCAAGATTTTTTCCGTCAATATCCTGAACCTGAAAGGTATGAATAGAAGGCGGTGTAGTAATGAACATTGCGAGTACTATGAGTAGTGTTTTCATGATTCAAATTTAAAATATAAAAAGTGAATAAATATCAAAAGATTGGCTAAGAAATTAAAACTAACAATTATCTGACAATGAAGGGATAAGGTAAGGTTGCAAAGACTTGTAAAGATGCTTCGCGATGTGCATTATTAACTATTTAAAATATGATTTTAGTAAATCACAGAAAATCTATTTATAGAGTCTGACCATCTGAATCATAAATACTCTGAAATTATTATTTATTCAATGAATACCTTACATAAAAAAGCCCCGCCAATTCTGGCAGGGCTTTAAGCTTTTAGCTTTCGCCTTTAAACTTTCTCCTTAACTACATCCTCCCTGCGTACCGCAGTTCAAACACTTGTAACAAGTACCCGATCTAACCATGATATGACCACAATTACCACATGCAGGAGCGTCAGACTGACCACCACCGGAGATATCCAGAACTGGTTTCAGTTTAATGCTTGAAGTAGTAGAGGAAACGGTAACCGAAGCTTCAATGAAAGCATTTGAAGTGTCTGGATTCACGTCATTATCAGTCATTTGAGGATTTCCTAAAACGACTTTTTGTTCAGTGAGTACATGTACCAGATCTGTACGATTCAGGTATTCATATCCAAGCATTCTGAAGATATAATCTACTATTGAAGTTGCGCTTTTGATGTTATCGTGACCGCTAACCATACCTGATGGCTCAAAACGGGTGAAGGTAAACTTATCGACAAACTCCTCCAATGGAACTCCATACTGCAGACCCACAGATACAGCGATAGAGAAACAGTTCATCAATGAACGGAAAGTTGCACCTTCTTTGTGCATATCCACAAATATTTCACCTAATGTACCATCTTCGTATTGTCCAGTACGAACGAATACTGTTTGTCCGCCAACTGCCGCTTTCTGCGTGAATCCGCCACGTTTACCAGGCAAGTTTTTACGTTCAACAACAGAAGATAACTGACGTTTGAACTTGGTATCTGTTGAACGCTCCAAGATTGCTCTTGCTGCCTCCAACACTTGGTCAGCAGTAAGATCGCTCAGTTTAACATTAGCAGCCTGTCCTAATACTTCTTCAACAGTATCTAACTTATCTTCCTTACTGTCAGATGATTTGGTAGATAATGGCTGAGATAATTTACAACCATCACGATACAATGCATTTGCTTTAAGTGCTAATTTCCATGATAATTCATAGCAATCTTTGATTTCTTCAACAGTAGCTTCATTTGGCAAATTAACCGTTTTAGAGATCGCACCTGATAAGAAAGGCTGTGCTGCAGCCATCATTTTGATGTGTCCGTGAGCATGAATGTAACGCTCGCCTTTCTGACCACATTTATTAGCACAGTCAAATATCTGATAGTGCTCTTCTTTTAAATAGGGCGCACCCTCCACAGTCATGGTTCCGCAAATGAACTCATTTGCCTCAGCGATCTGCTGACGGTTGAATCCGATTGATCGTAACAGATTGAAGTCAGGAGAAGAATATTGTTCAGACTTAAAGCCTAAACGGTTTAAGCACTCTTCGCCAAGGCTCCACTGATTGAATACAAAACCAATTTCAAAAGCTGCAAGAAGAGACTTGTCAATTTTCTCCAGTTCATCCTGAGTGAACCCTTTAGCTGCAAGGCTATCAAAATTAATATGAGGGGCACCTTCAAGAGTTGCAGCACCTTTTGCATAATTAACGATCGCCTCAATTTCATGCTCCTGATATCCCTGATTACGCAGCGCTGCAGGTACACCCTGGTTGATGATTTTGAAATAACCACCACCTGATAATTTCTTGAATTTCACCAATGCAAAATCAGGCTCGATACCGGTTGTATCACAATCCATTACTAAACCAATAGTTCCAGTTGGTGCAATGACAGTTGTTTGAGCATTACGGTATCCGTATTTCTCACCGAGTTCTACTGCTTTATCCCATGAATTACATGCAGCTGATAATAGATAATCAGGGCAGTATTTAGGATCGATTCCCGGAGGCGCAATCTCAAGGCCTTCATATGCATCATTATTGTATGCAGCATAACGGTGATTACGCATGACACGTAACATG
>JBIIWE010000349.1:0-3612 GCA_044339075.1 Daejeonella sp.
TGAAAGGGAAATTGCTGCCATCTCTTTTTGGAATACCAATCGGAAATTACTTTCTGACCCAGGGTCATTTGATCAAGCTATCTGTATTAAAAACAATGCTGCATAAAAAACCCCGGATGAACCGGGGCTTTCCTTATTTTATCTGGATAAAATCTGCTATGATCTGCAGCCCTTCATCACGAATAAAGTCGATATCTTCTTTGGGTTTTGTTTCACCTTTCTTAAGAGGTGCCAAACCTTTTGCTGCGCGTTTCTGATTCTCACGAAGCAGGGATTTTAGTTCCTGCTCATCCCGTTCCTTTTTCAGCTGAGCCTCATTAAGGGTAATGGATGTTTCCGCTTCGCGCTTTGCAAATTCAGCGATATCTTCTTGAAGGTCTTTAAAACCAACTGAAGTTTTCATACGTTCCTGATGCAAAGCAATAAGCTTTCTTTTAACTTCATCAAGGCTGGCTACCGGACTGAACTGGCTTGGAGAAATGGTATCCCATGGTAATGCGCTTGGCTCAGAACTCTCGCCATATTTATCCTTAGGAAATACAGTTGGGAATTCTACATCAGGCACTACTCCTTTATGCTGGGTACTGCTACCATTCACACGATAGAATTTAGCCATAGTGAGGTTGATCTGACCAAATTCGGGTGCATTTGTTCTAGTTGTACTAGCTCCTTTAGCATCAGACTGAGACCCTTTAGCATTGACAGTTTGCGCACCTTTAAGCATGAGTTTATCCGTAGTGCTGATAACCCTTGACATATCTATTCCCTGCTGAACAGTACCTTTTCCATAGGATTGATTACCGATAATTACACCTCTACCGTAATCCTGAATAGCACCGGCAAATATTTCAGATGCCGAAGCACTGAATCTATCCACAAATACCCCCAGGGGACCAGTCCAAGCAATGGATTCATCCTCATCTTCACTGACCTCAATCTTGTTTCTTCTATCACGTACCTGTACAACCGGACCAGATTTAATGAACAAGCCTGTAAGGCTAATCGCTTCCGGAAGAGAACCTCCACCATTGCTTCTCAGATCCAGAACAACCGCATCAACCTTCTCGCGCTTTAAGGTATCCAATAAAAGTCTGACATCACGTGTGGTGCTCTTGTAGTTGGGGTCACCAGACTGCATCGCTTTAAAATCAGCATAGAATGCAGGTAACTGAATAATTCCGATCTTATATGATTTACCTCCCGAATTGATAGTTTTGATTATTCTTTTTGCTGACTGATCTTCAAGAACAACTTTATCCCTTACCAGTTCCACAATTTTAGGAGTAGATGATAATTCCTGACCGGCAGGAATAACCTTTAAACGAACTATTGTTCCTTTTGGACCTTTAATTTTTGTAACTGTTATATCCAGCCTCCAACCGATCACATCAACAAATTCACCATCCTTGCCCTGTGCCACAGCAATGATACGATCGTTTGCCTGTATGGCTTTTGATTTAAACGCTGGTCCGCCAGGAATGATCTCAGCGATCTTCACCACTTCATTATCCAACTGTAATCTGGCGCCAATGCCCTCGAAAGTGCGGGCAAGGTCTTCATTGAATTCCTGGGCTTTGTTAGGAACAAAATAGCTTGTATGTGGATCTACAGTTCCAGTAAAGGAATTCATGAAGATCTGATAAACATCCTGCTGATTAAACTTGCTAGATTGTGAAATCAGGTTTTCATAGCGCTTTTTAAGTGTTTCCTTAATCTTTGTTTCTTCGGTGCCAGTAATCTTAAGATTCAGCATTTCATATTTGATTCGCTTTGACCAAAGGCTATTTGACTCAGATTCTGACTTTAGCCATGGCAATTTCTCACGATCATAGGTATAAGTATCATTGCTGGTGAAACTGAATTTCTTCTCGATCTCTTTCAAAGCAAAATTCACCCGATCATTATAACGCTTTTGATATACATTGAATATATAGAAAGGCACACTCAGGTCTCCGCTACGAACATCATCATCCATTGTCAAACGGAATTTCTCAAAATCAGCAATATCACTTTGTAAAAAGTAACTTCTGCCACCATCCAGAGCCTTTAAATATTCATCGAAAACAACTGATGAAAAAGCATCATCAATAACAACTTTCTGATAGTGAAAATTCTCTATCAGCTCAACCAGTGATTTAGCAACTACTGATTGTTGCATATCAGGTTTCAGGTCATTTACTGATACCGCAATATTTACCCTTGGATCGGCCTGGCAGGATAAAGCTGCAACAACAAAAATGGCCAGACATAATCTCTTTAACATTTCTTTAACTGATTTTAACTTCATTGTAGATTTTATGGTATCTAAATTGGTACCAAATTTAAAACATAAGCACGGCAAATATCAAATTGACATTCAAACCATGTAACATGTATGTGAAAATTTTACATAATGAGCTCAATATATCGAAAATACAAAATACAAGCATAAAATTTATGTACGATATTTTAATATGCTTTTCTTAAAAAGGCTTCTTTTAATTTAGAAAATTCAGAAAAAGCAGAATTTGCAGCGACAGGATCACCAATATTAGTATATAATTCTGCCAGATCGCTCTTTATTTCAATTAATTTATAATTGTATTTATATTTTAAAGATAATTGTTCTGCTTCCCTGATATCTCTTAATGCCAAAAGATGATCTCCGATTGACATTTTTACATGAGCAAGATTGATTAGAGAATTGACTATGCCTGATGGATTGTTCATTTTTCTGGCAAGTGTATTGGATTGAATATAGAACCATTTCGCCTCTGAAAATCGTCTCTGCTGCTGATATATCAAGGCCAGTTGATCAAAGCATTTAATAGCCCCTGATTTATCTTTTAGTTTATAAAAATAAAGTGGTAATGCCTTTTTCAGAATCATTGTTTCGGCTTCCTGAAAATTTTTCTGAACCGTCCATAAATTAGCGAGGCTCATATATCCTTCGGCAAGCGAGGAATTACTGCGGGTAGATGTGGAAATATCCACCAATGCATGACTATATCTTATTGCTTCTTTGAAACTCCCGTTAAAACTATAAATCCGGGCAAGATTCAGATAATTTTTTACAATTGCAGCGGTATTATTAAGTTCCATGTTTATGACAAGAGCTTCATTGAACAAAATGAGAGCATGATCCATATTCCCATTGAGAACGTTAATGATACCATATGACTGCAAAACTGAGGCCTCTGCATTCTTGTCGCCGAGATTCCTGCTAAGAAATATAAGCTGATTAAAGGCACTTAAGGAATCATTTTGCAAAGAACCATTATAAACACCTGCGGATGTAGGAAAAATAAGCGGAAGTTTATGTGATGCCCTTAGCTGCTCACGGAATTGCAGGGTATTCAGGTACGCTTTAACAGCATGGATTGTAGAAAGTGACTCTTTCTTTTTGATAGCAACTTTCAAAGAATCAAAGCCAGAATATGCTGGAATTATACTCCAATAAGCAGGGATTGATTGAACAGGTAAAGGTTCTGCAAAACATCTATCTGAAATAAACCCTGATAAAAGAATGAAGTAAAAAGCTGGACTGAATTTCATTTAAGATAAAAGATACTAATTTGATATATATAGTTAAGATACGGACCAATAATCTCCTAAGATGTTGATCTCAAACGC
>JBIIWE010000350.1:0-3611 GCA_044339075.1 Daejeonella sp.
TGGATTCCATCTTTCATTTGAACCAAAAAGTGATGAACCATCATAGCGGTACATACCATCCAATAAAAACTTGTCTTTATAATCTACACCTAAGATCGCAAAATAGTTTTGTGCTCTTTCAGTTTCATCATATGATTCCGCATCATTAATTACAGAGAAGTTATCGTAGTTTGGAATTCCTGCAACTCCAAACTGAGAAGATGAAACTTCATAGTTTTCGTATCTGCGGTTTTCATATAGATATGAAAGTTTACCTCTTAAAGTAAGATCACCAAAATCCTTCACCATGTTTAAAGTGGCCTGAGTATTCTGACTGTTTCCTTCATCAGAATAATCCTGCAAGTTTCCATTAGTATATGACATACCATTGGTTGCTGCTGTACCACCTGTTGGAGTCCAGTAATCTTTTGGATTATAGTTACGGTAGCGATAGCTACTTCTTTCAATTGAATGACTCACGTCAAAATTTGCCCATGATGTTACTCTTGCATTTAATGCAAAATTACCAACCCAATTGAATTTCTTATCATTTCTCTGAGTTTTGTAAAGCGTATAAAGCGGATTTGTTGTTTCACCACTCCAATGGTTCATACGTAAGTAGTATGGCTGGCCATCAGGGTTGAATTGGTTAAGGTTAACATCCGGCTCGGCTAATGCAATATTAAAGAAGATACCACCACCTGATCCAGGATATTGAGTATTCGTATTAACCAATAAATTGGAAGTACTGAACTTTAACCATGGGGCAATCTGCTGATCCACGTTGAAACGAAAGTTTTGTCTCTTATAACCGTCTGTCATTTTGATAATACCTTGCTGAGAGTTATTTTCAAAAGATGCGTATACACCAGTCTTCTCAGTTCTTGAAGTCATAGACACGAAATTCGCATAATTGACACCTTGATCAAAGAAATCATTCTGCTGATTACGTGTAACACCATAAGGGTTGTCCATATAGTGGTCTGCCTTTGGTACTCTGTTACCAGAAATTAATGGGCTATGACCTGCATCACGATATCCTGCTGGATAAGTAACACCCTGATATTTGGTGAAAGTACCTACATACTGCTGATAATCTGCAGCAAGAGCAAAGGGATGGTGAGTAGCAAGATCTAAGGTATTTGCAATTTCCTGCATACCTGCTTCATTACGAACATTCACCTTCACTGCGTTCAATGCAATGCTATTTCCTCTTTTAGTAGTTATAGCAATTACACCATTACCAGCTCTTGATCCATAAAGTGCTGATGCTGCTGCACCTTTAACTACTTCCATTGATGAAACATCATCTGCATTCACATCTCCAAGAGATCCTGTATAGATAACTCCATCGATCAAAATCAGAGGTCCTGAACCTACGTTGTTCAGGTTGTTATCTGCTCTCAACTGAATATCAACTCCAGAGCCTGGGTTACCACTTGAAGAACTTGTTCTGATACCAGCAACTTTTCCAGACAACGCGCCTGCTAAAGAAGTTCCTGTTACAGCGTTTAGCCTTTCTTCGCTAACCTTTGTAACCGATACTGTTAGTTTTTCTTTTGTTGTTGCACCAGCTACACCAGTAACAATTACTTCTGATAACTGTTTTGCATCAGTAGATAATTGTACGTTAACTGTGTTGCCTGAACCTATTGAGGCTTCCTGAGAAGAGTAGCCAATATAAGTTAATGTCAATGTGGTACTACCACTTGGCACACGAAGACTGTATCTACCGTCTCCACCTGTTGAGGTTCCGACGTTAGTACCTTTTACTTTGACGCTGACTCCAGGTAATGGTAGACCGTCTGTTTTGTCGGTCACTGTTCCTGTAACAGTGCGTTCCTGAGCTATAGCTTGAAAAGCTATAAATAAGAGCAGGAACAAACTTTGTAGAAGTTTTTTCATACTAATTAATTTGAATGGTTAAAAATGAGAAATGGTTAATTATTGGTTATAATTATTGTCAAATTTGTGCAATATAATTGTCACCAAAAAGTTAATTTAAAATTATTTTTGTGTTAACCATATAACTATCTAGTAATCAATGATTTATATTTTAAATTTTAAGATAAAATCAGATGAAAATTAGTGCTATTAATGCCTATATCCCTCATTTTGCAGGCAAATCATCTTAATATATAGTTAATTTCTTATAGCTTAATGGTGCTAATCAGACAATGATTATAATCAATGATTTATATTTTATACCGTAAGATAAAATCAGATGAAAATCAGTGATATTAATGCCTATATCCCTCATTTTGCAGGCAAATCATCTTAATATATAGTTAATTTCTTATAGCTTAATGGTGCTAATTAAACAATATATATATCGTATAGACTAACATTTTAATGGAATAAATTAAATGGATAAAACCAGAGATAGGGCGGCGTTGGTTTATTATTTTAAGCTGTTGCGATGATTAAAATAAAAATGAGCTTTCAATTTAAATGTCGCTTTTGGTCTGGCTTATAAACCTCAGATTTTGAAGAAATTGTTAGATCTAACTGACCGAGATCTGTCAGCTATTAATTCGATTTTGAATTATGAAATACAGGTTAGTTAATAAGCTCAGTTAAAATTTACAGGATAGTTTAATTCCACGAAAAGCTATTCTGTTGAGAAGCTCAAATTAATAAACAGGTTCGAATAGTATTAATATGAATCTAATTAAACCGTAATAGGATCTAGTTATTTAGAAAAGCTTCAATAACCCAATCGCCTTCCTCCATTATTTCAACTGTCAGTTCGTGAATGCCAAGCTTATATCTGGCTTTAAATGGAAATTCCACTTCCAGTAATTTCATAGAAGCCACCTTTGTACCGTCATTGGCATTGACTTTTTTCTCGAATCGTCCTGAAAGAATGGTTACATCAGTCAGTAATGTTTTCTGACCCAAGGATGATGCACCAAACGCAGGCAGATTACTACTTGAATTTACCAATTCAATTGATATAGTATTAAGGTCCTCTTCTGTAGCCTTTCTTACCTCAATGCGGCTGATCTGACTACTTTGATTATGTACAAGGAAGGGCCTTTCATATTTGCCGATATAAGTATCCCTTTTCCAAAATCCGTTTACTACACTATCGGCTTTCCCGGTACGCTTAACAATTTTTATGCCTTGCCCGTCCATCTTTCCCTTCAACCATTCGCCATCGTAACTATCTCCGTTTTCCCAGTTGTAAATTCCCTTTCCACTTGGCAATCCATCCTTAAAGTAACCAACATACCGATCTTTTCCCTGCGCCTTTCCACTTCCTTCAGCTTTGCCCTTCTTACAAGGCCCATCATAAGTAGTGGCTATTTCAGGCATTAAGACTTTACATGTTTCTTGAGCATTAACCTTAATAGCCAGGAATAAAAAAAAATACAAGGGAAAACTTAGCATTAGATTTTTCATAAAAAAATTGAATATGAGGTTAAATTAAATGTTCAGATGAATTGGATCTTGAAGATTAAAACAATGCTTAAAATTCACATCCGTTTTATTATTAAAAATAATCAATTATTTAATTGATTATCAAGTAAATAATAAACATATATTAATTAAATAGAATAAATATTAATTTAAAGTAGTATTATTCAATAACATGATATACGATAAAATACACAGCTGATAAATACTTT
>JBIIWE010000352.1:0-3602 GCA_044339075.1 Daejeonella sp.
TTCATATCTGAATGTTCCTTCATGGACACCGTCTGAACTTAATTCAGCAATATTCGGAGAGCGGAAAGCAGATCCAAGATTGGCCTTGAAGTTAAACTGATCATTAAACTCTTTGGTAAATCCAAGAGCTCCGCTAACGTTGGAAAAGTTATTGGTGAAATTATTGAATTTAGGATTTCCATCCTCAGACATTTGCTCGCCTGTTATGCTTCGAGAATCAAAACGTGCACCAAAATTAAATGTGGTACTCTCCCATGATTTTTTAGCATATCCAAAAACGCCAAGTTCCCTAGAATTATAATCGGGAATAAGCAATTCATCAGCTCTGTTCTTATTATTCTGCAAGGTTCCAGAAAGACCAATTACAGGCTCCCATCCATTATTCTCATTGAAATAGTATTTAAAATCAGAACTATAGGTTTTAAGGTCAAAAAAGAGAGAAGGATTTATCCGATCAGCTTCCAGTTCTCTTCTCTGGTTATTCTGATAAGCCAAGATGGTGCGCAATCTTCCACTACCGAGTAAAACATGACTATTCATGGCTACTTTATAATGTCTTATATCCTGAAAAGGAAGAAATAGGGTACGATCCTTTAGTTGCTTATCAGTTAAGGCTGCTCCATTTTCATCCTCAAATTTACCATCAGCATTTCTGGAGAAATCAGGAAGTCCGATATTGTTCTTGAAGCTGGAAAGATTCAAATGCGCATAACCCCATTTCTTATTCAATCCCATTTGTCCGCTGAAATTGGTTTCATTAAATCCAGTATTAGCAATTCTGCCTCCGGGAGCGTTATAGCTGTAAGCACTTTTAAGCGACCCTCTTGCACGCCAGATAAATCCATTGCTATTTCCCTGTAGCATTGCAGAACTTCCGCTAAGACCATTATTGGACTGATAGCTGGTCAATAACTCTCCTCTTATTTGTCCCTCAGGAGATGGTAATGGCTCAAGCACATTGATCACTCCACCAAGAGCGTCTGATCCATATAATAAGCTGGCTGCTCCACGTAATACTTCAACACGCTCTGCACTGTACTGATCAACTTCCATACCGTGTTCATCACCCCATTGCTGTCCTTCCTGTTTAGCTCCGTCAACCAGCGTTACCACGCGATTATAACTCAATCCGCGGATCACTGGTTTCGAAATACCTCCACCGGTAGTTACCTGAGAAACACCGGGAATTTTAGCGATCGCATCGATCAGGTTACCTGATGGACGATTGATCAATTGGTCTTTGGTTACCGATGATACCGCTGTACTATTCTTACGATTGTCAGAACTGAAAGCTGTACCGGTAATAACAACCTCTTTTGCTTCAATAATACTCGGAAACAACTCAAATTCAAGGGGCGTTTTCAAAGAAAGATCAATGGTTTGAATCAGCGTCCGATAACCAATATATCTTATTTCAACAAGGAATTTTCCCTTTTCAGGGATATTTTTAAATTCAAACTGTCCTGAATTATTGGTTACGACAGAAATTTTTAGATCGGGGATGGTAACAAGTGCACCGGGTAATGACTCTTTGGTTTGACCATCAATAACTCTACCTTCAAGAGAAACAAGTTTAGCCGATGCGCTAGAAAATGATACTAGCAAAAATAGATATAGAATAATAGATTTCATTTCTATGATTTAAGAATAATAAAATAAATTGAATAGGTGCACCACGCGAAAGCATAGCAACATCAAAAAAGAAAGAAAAAAATTATTCTGAAGGGGGGCCTCTTAAACTAGAGAGAAGTAATTCAACAACATATCCTGTGACTTCATTATTAAGAAACACAGACATAACAGGCGATAGCCTTATTTTGTCAACAAATGACGATTTAGTAAAGGTTTTGTCAAAATGAACCGCACAAACCCAGCAATAATCGGCCTTATTCTGAACATTTAACTCATGAGAAGTACTTGAGTTTAACTTTTCAGTACCGGATGATTGAGGAATTGGAGCGTGATTATGAAATACATCTAAAGGTAGAAAAACAGCCGAAAAAGCCAGTAGCAGGAACACTGACAGGTAAAAGCTTAATGTTTTTCTAAATCTTCTCATGCTATATCCAAACAAAGTTAGACAAAAGCATAAACAATACCTAATTCATAAAATAAAGAGCTGTAACAATTTAGTATGCGAAGAATTTGCTAAATTGTTTCAAACCTCAATATGCCCCCGGGAATATTTTTTAAAAAATTTATTTGGATCATTGTAGAATATCCTGAAGCTAGCCCTTTCTGTTGAATTAAATTACTCATGGCATGAGTTTCCACCATATGGGTATAGAATAAAGCCTAAAACTCAGCTTTACTCTCCAGTATCTCGATCTGTGCAAGAACCTCAAATTCTTTAACAGGAAATTCTTTCCCATGTCTTATTGTCTGAACTACCGCTTCAAAAAGATCCATATATTTTCCCTTAATGGAAGGTACAAGCTCTACAGTTTTCACTCCCTGATCACTCATGAGTGTAAGTCTTCCTTCTTTTCCTACTTCTTCTTCACCAAATCCGGCATCTCCGGGCTTCATTCCAGTAATTAACTGATCTTCTTGTTTATCGCAGAATGCTTTAACAAATGAGCCTTTTGTTCCATTAATTATTATTCCTGGCAGCGGATCTGCAACCAGTAAACTGGTCGTAATAAAAACATTAACCTGATTAGGATATTTAAGGTGGATATGACCGTAATCATCAACCTTTGAATTCTTACGGTAAACACCGGTTATTTTGCGAAATCCTGTTGGCTTACCTAATATGCAAATGGTCTGGTCTAATAAATGAGCAGCAAGATCATAAACGATACCTGCTGCAGGTAGTGGTGTTTCTTTAAAAACCTTCGGGCCTATCTCTGCACGATAACGATCATAACGCAGATGGATCTCTATGATATCACCCAGCTTACCACTATTTATAATATCTTTTGTTACTGCAAAATCGCTTGAAAATCTTCGATTCTGATAAACCATTACCTTTCGACCAAGCTTCCTTCCAAGATCAAAGATCTCCTGAGCTTCTTCAAGCGTTGGAGCAAATGGTTTTTCAACTAGAATATCCTTTCCTGCTAATAAGGCCTTTCTGGAATAATCAACATGCGTATTACTTGGCGTATTAACAATTACAAGCTCAATTTCGGGATCATCAAGAATCTCCTGAAGTTTATCGTAACTTTTTACATCTGGATAATCAACCTTTACTTTTTTGGTATTGTGTTCTAGTACACCTTTGAAATCAAATCCTGTATGTGCATGTACAAATGGGCCATGAAACAACTTGCCCGACATTCCATAGGCCAATAAAGCGGTAACGATTGGTTTTTGCATAAACAAATATAGTATTTGAGGTGAAATTTCAAGGTGGGGAGATTTTGCTATTGTTGGTGTTATTACCCTTACCATAAACACACATCGCATGCTCGGTAACACCGACCACAGGGAATTGAGCAATGTCTGATTAGATTGTATTTGCGAGAAGGTTCGACGAAGCAAAGTCATTATTAATGGAGATTGCTTCTCAGCAAAGGGCTGATCGCAATTACAAATTCCATTTCAGTTCAGAATTCCCATAATTTCCCCCACTCAGATAATTTCCTAAGTCAGATATT
>JBIIWE010000353.1:0-3598 GCA_044339075.1 Daejeonella sp.
TTTTTTGACTGGGCGTTCATATTAATGCAATGTTAAGCAAAACCTTTGCAAATTTTTATTTTGAAAATGCTTTGTCTTAAAAACTTAAAAAAGAAGGTAAATTCTTAATATTGCTGAGGATGTTAAAAGAGAAATCAAATGAGCGGATTATCCTGGGAATTGACCCGGGAACAAGCGTGATGGGTTATGGGCTGGTGAAGGAAATAAGAACCGAAGTAGAATTGGTTTGCATGGGCGTGGTAAAAATGGATCACCTGGACGATCACCCTTCCAAACTAAAGCATATTTTTGAAAAAACGGTGGCTCTCATTGAACAGTATCACCCTGATTGCCTTGCTGTTGAAGCACCCTTTTATGGAAAGAACATTCAGGTAATGCTAAAACTTGGACGGGCACAAGGTGTAGCGATGGCAGCTGCATTATCCAGAAATCTCCCCATATTCGAATATTCTCCCCGAAAGATAAAACAATCCATTACCGGTAATGGAAACTCCTCTAAGGAGCAGGTTGCTGCGATGCTAAAAACCCTTCTGAAGTTTTCTGAAACACCTGAATTTCTAGATGCAACAGATGGTTTGGCTGTTGCTGTTTGCCATTCATTTCAGAAAATAAGCACCGCCGGGAATAAGAAAAGCTATTCCGGCTGGGATGCCTTTGCCAAGGATAATGTTAAAAGGATAAAAAAGTAAGATTAGAGCTGCTCGCGGATAGCTTCAGCAATCTCAGATAATTTTTCTTCAGATAATTTTAATTTCGGGCGACTGAAGTTCATATCCTCCATGGTATTCATAGGGATAAGATGAATATGGGCATGAGGAACCTCAAGACCAATCACTGTTAAGCCAATTCGCTCACATGGCATCGCTCTTTTCAATCCTACAGCCACGATCTGAGCAAACATCATTAGTCCCACATAGGTTTCGCTATCCAAATCAAACAGGTAATCAACTTCCTTTTTAGGTATCACAATAAGGTGGCCTTCCGTCAGTGGGTTGATATCCAAAAATGCCAAATATTCCAGCGTCTCAGCAACTTTATGAGCGGGTATTTCACCAGCTACTATTTTTGAGAATATTGATTCCATAAAATTATAAGTAATAAGTTTTATGTTATAAGTTTTATACTGCTATTTACGACAGAATTAAGGTTATTTATTAACTATCGGCTTATTTCAATGATCTCAAACTCGATCTTTCCTGCTGGAACTGCAATTTCAGCTTTATCACCTACACTTTTACCTAAAAGGCCTTGCGCAATGGGTGATTTCACTGATATCCTACCTGATTTTAAATCCGCTTCAGATTCTGAAACCAACTGATAGGTCATTGTGGCACCATTATTCACGTTTTTTATCTTAACTATCGATAAAGCAAGAACTTTTGTTGAATCCAATTTTGATTCATCAATTAAACGGGCATTTGCCAAAACATTAGTTAGTTTCGAAATTTTCGATTCATGATGCCCCTGCGCTTCCTTTGCGGCATCGTATTCTGCATTTTCAGATAAATCACCTTTATCCCTGGCTTCTGCAATAGCCTTTGAAATCTGGGAACGACCCTCAGTTTTTAATGAATGAAGCTCATCTTTCAGCTTTTCTAATCCTTCACGGGTATAATAAGTTACTTCCGTCATATCTCACACTTTTTATAATTATACTTAAAAACAAACAAGACTACGTCGGCCTATGCCAATATAGTCTTGCTCGTATCAATACGAAGATAATATTTTTGGTTTTAGATTTCCAAATTTCTAGTATGAAAACCTCCCTTTATTATTGAATATCACTTGAATAATTTTATTCTCAAAATAAAGCTATCAGTACTTTTAATTTTTGAGCAAGCACTTCAGAGATCTTACGATAAGATTCATAGGTCCAGCCGGCAATATGCGGGCTTAAAATTACTTTTTTATTTTCGGACAGCTCTCCAAACCATTCCTGTTCTGCCAGTGAAGGAAATCTTTCAACCTCCAGTACATCTAATCCAGCTGCAGATATTTTCCCATTTCGCAATCCATTTAAAACAGCCCTGGTATTAACCACCTCTCCCCTCGATGCATTCAGAAGCAGGATCTGCTTTTTAAAATGAAAAAGGTATTCGTCATTAAAAAGCTGCCGAGTTTCAAAAGTAAGCGGGATGTGAAAGCTTAGGATATCTGCTTCTTTTACAAGCTGCTCCATACTTACTTCCTGCGCAAAAGTATCGGAAAATCCAGTTTTATATTTGTCGTATGCAATAACCTTTACTTCAAAACCGGATAATTTTCGTGCCAGCATCTGACCGGTATGTCCATAACCTATGATGGCAACAGTTTTTCCTTTAAGCTCCCAGCCCCGGTTACCTTCCCTGTTCCAAATTCCATGCCGAACCTCATCATCCGCTACATTCAGATTGTTTAAAAGAGAAAGCAACATTCCAATTACATGTTCTGCTACTGCATCACGGTTGCCTTCAGGCCCGTTGATGCATTTTATACCTTTTGAAATGGCATATTCTTCATCCACATTATCCATTCCGGCACCGGCGCGGGCAATAACTTTTAAATTAATCCCGGCATCGATAATTTCCCGATCGATCTGAAATTTGGTGCGAATCGCTATACCCGCATAATCAGAAAGTATGGAAATAGTTTCCTCCCGACTGATCATCGGTCGGTCATCACATTCAAAGCCCATTTTCTCAGCCTCTTCTTTAAAAGTAGGATGCAGATGATCTGCGATAAGTATTTTTTTATTCATGTCGCTAAAAACTATCTCGTTGAACTGATCAGGTTTGTTAGTTTTACAAAATCATCCACACTTAGTCGCTCGGCCCTAAGATCAAGCATCGGATCATCGCCCATACTTTCCTTGTTAAAAATAGAAGACAATGCATTTCTCAAGGTTTTTCTGCGTTGATTGAAGCCTGCCTTAACCACTTGCCAGAATAACTTTTCATCACAGTCAAGTTTTGAAACTTCATTCCGTGTTAAGCGAATAACAGCCGAGTTTACTTTTGGTGGCGGATTAAATACTCCGGGTTTTACGGAAAATAAATATTCGACCTTATAGTATGCCTGAAGAAAAACGCTTAAAATACCATATTCCTTACTCCCGGGTTTTTCAGCACATCGCTGTGCGACCTCTTTTTGAAACATACCCACCACTTCAACAACCTGATCACGGTTTTCAAGAACTTTAAAAAGAATCTGAGAGGATATATTATAGGGAAAATTTCCAATTACGGCCAACTTCCCCGGAAAGATATCCTTGAAATTTAGTTGTAAAAAATCAGCATTGATGAGCCTGTCGCCAACATCTGGATATTTTTTATGCAAGTATTGAAATGACTCGGTATCAATATCGATCATGAAGATTTCGAGTTCAGTTTTACGCAACAGAAAATCGGAAAGTACTCCCATACCCGGACCTACCTCCAGCACCTGATCATACTTATCAGTTGAATGAAGACTATTAACGATCTTTTCAGCGATATTCTTATCCGTTAAAAAATGTTGCCCGAGATGTTTCTTTGCTTTTACTAAACTCATTGATGGAGTATTTTGCGCAATTTACAGAAAAATGACGGTAGAGAATGAGCAAATTAGCAAATGAGCAAAT
>JBIIWE010000354.1:0-3597 GCA_044339075.1 Daejeonella sp.
AAAAACATCTCCTTTGATACGGCCATCTATTCTGACAAAAACATCAGATTCTATTCTTCCTTCAACATTGCATCCTTTGCTAATCAAAGTTGGTGTTGATGTAGATTTTTGAATTGCCATCAGTTTAGTTTAAATGTAGGAAGTTACGCGGATTGACTGGTTTGCCATTTTTACGTACTTCATAATGGAGATGATTTCCTGTGGAATGCCCGGTTGAACCAACCCGCCCTATAACCTGCCCAGTGTTCACTAATTGACCTTCCTTTACATTGATCTTTGATAAATGTCCATATAAAGTTTCAAGATTGTTTTTATGACGGATGCGGATACATTTTCCATATCCCTGAAACCAGCCGGCAAGGATTACTTTCCCATCGGCAGTGCTTTTTACTGCATCTCCTCTTCTGCCTTTGAAATCAAGACCAGCGTGGAATTCAACTCTTCCTCTTCTTACCGGATCACTCCGATAGCCAAAGGTTGAATTAATAATATAATTAGCAGGATAGCCGATCGGAGTAAAAGCTACGCCCATCAGTACCTCTTTTAGTCGATCGTCATATAAAGCATAGGTCTCTTTTAAACTGAGTTCATCAACAGCCTGGTCATTTCCGCCTATATTGCTAACTGCAAATCCTTTTATACCTCTTTTTTTGAGGTATTCATTGATTTTTTTAAGTTTATTTTCAATGTTCTGAATGTAGTTTCTTGCTTGAATAGTGTCGGTAGGTGCAGGAATCTGACCTTTCAATCGAGCAATCTCTCTGGTATATGCAATCTTTTCTTTTTCTTTCTTGCTGATCTCCATTGAAAGAAAAACGATTGTTCCTGCAAGTATTACAATGGTAATTCCAATCGAAAATGCATAATGCCTTAATCTATTAATGTGTTTTGTTTTAACGCGCAGAGATTTGGTTTCACCTTTGTTAGAACCAACAATTAATACAGTACTGAAGTCTGATTTTGAAAATATCATCGATGTTAATATTCTAAAATTATTCTTTCTGAAAGGGATTTTTTTTGAAAGGCTATGTTACATTTTTTTATTGTTTTTTTAAAATATTTTAACATTTTAATTATTATAGGAATTTAAATCAAATTTTTAGAATGAATTTATTACTTTGTTAATTATCTTAGCGGTAACAAATTTTAATATACAGTTAATAAAATATTATAATTCTGCCTTTAATGAAAAATAATAGAAATTTAATTAACTAATATATAAACTCTAAAAAAAGTAGAATGTTTGCAATCCAGTCATTTTCCAGCCTAATTGAGAATAGTAATGCTAATTTAAGCAACACCTCCAAAGACCTTTTAAATGGGTTAAAAATTTTCCATGAAAGTCAGTGGTATATCTGTGGTAATTTAGCTTTAAATGAAGGGCAGCTACCCCATAAATTTATAAATTCATCACCATCCGACCTGGATTATCAATTACTTGTAAAAGCAGCATTGCTACTGGTTGCAGAATCTGTGGAGCAGCCCCTAACTGTTACAACGGGCTTTCCCTATTCAACCTACCGGATTTATAAGGATATGGCAACTGATTTTCTAAAGAAAACTCATATCATTGAGTATGATGCGTCTACTTTTAGTGGAAACAGCAAGAAATCTGTAATCCTTGATGTTCAGAATGTGGAGGTAATTCCTGAAATCGTAGGATGTACCATTGCCCTAAGAAAAGGTGAGCAGCAGGCAGAAGGCAATTTTTTTGTACTTAGCTGTGGATTTGGTACTTTTGAATCTGTACTAAGTATGGAATCAGGTATTGTTGAACAAACAATGGTTAGTACACATGGTATTAAATATGCAGTAAACATGATGATGAGCGAGCTTGAAAAAAGTCATTACCTTAGTTTCAGAAATGCACACCTGATGGATGAAGCATTTCAAAAAGGGCATATTATTCTTAACCGTAAAAATGTTGATCTTAGAGAAATCAGAAGAAATGTACTGAGATCTTATTATAATGAAGTGCTTTCGCCAAACCTTAGAAATGTAATAACCGATACAAACCTGATGAAAGCGAATAAAGTATATTTATGCGGAGGAGGTATGTATTACCAAGATCTTGTTGATTGTTTTAAGAATGAATTCGGTGAAATTGTTCAGCTGGATTTTGTGACTGATCCGGCAAGCCTGGCTAGTAAGGGATATGCATTAAATTCTCTTCGTGTTTCTGGTGGTAAAAGACAATCGTCTGTAGGTTTAGATATTGGAAATGCTGCCACTGTAGTTAGTACTCTCACAGAATGATCAGAATGGCAGTAGATTTTATTAAAAATATTTTCAATAAAAAAAGCCGCCAAAAAGAGATTGTCGCAGATTTTCATACCACGATCATTAAGGTCGATGATAATTTTATTTCAGCAAGTTCAATTATGCTGGATGAAAAGTTATTTGGCAATATTTTTTCTCTCAAAGAGGTAAATATCACAGCCCCTTCAGAGATCTCAGGCAATATTATATCTCGTTCTTGTATTATTAGTGGTATGGTGTCCGGTGATATTCGTTCATCTGAATATGCAGAGATAAAAAGTACAGCCAATATTGCCGGAAATATATTGGCCAGATCTATTAGGATCGAACCTGGAGCGATAATAAATGGTTCCATTCGTATTGATGGTGAAATTGATGAACGTGAGCTTATTGAAAAGGTTGAAAGCAGGCTTCAGTTCAGAAAGCAGGTTGAGACTTACACAGTTCCTTACCTAATTGTAGAACAACCCGATCTAGAGGTTGATCCTGATAATGAGTTGCCGTCAGAATCTGTACCTCTTACAGACAGGTCATCAGAGCTTAACAGGAGAACTGTTATTCCATCGGTTAAGACCAAATCTAGTAAACAATCAGATCTGGATGAACCAAGAAAAAATTCAACAAATAGCTGGTATTAAGTAGTTTAAGACAACTTAGTACTGAATTTGACACTCCTATTATATCAGTATGGAGTGTGATAGCATATAAAGCTTAATTTTGAAGAATATTCCTAGATATGATTCCCGGGGATATTCTCCAAAGATCATGCAAAATTCAAAAAACATACCTTTACAGCTTTCTGTCCTCGACCTTGTTCCAGTTCTGTCTGGTAAAACCGCTGCAGATTCATTTAGAAATAGTCTCAATTTAGCTCAGAATGCTGAAAAATTCGGTTTTAACAGATACTGGATGGCCGAGCATCACAATATGGATGGAGTTGCTAGTTCTGCAACATCCATTTTGATCTCTCATATTGCAGCCGGAACATCTTCAATTCGGATTGGTTCGGGAGGGATCATGTTGCCAAACCATGCACCACTCATCATTGCAGAACAATTTGGAACCCTTGAATCTTTATATCCTGGCCGTATAGATCTTGGATTAGGTCGTGCACCAGGAACAGATCAATTAACCGCTATGGCACTTCGCCGGAATATGGACGGTTCGGGTGAGGACTTTGCAAAAAGTTTAATGGAATTGAGAACCTACCTATCGGCGGATAATGCAGATTCGGCGGTGAGGGCAATCCCCGGTGAGGGATTAGCTATTCCGATCTGGCTGCTTGGGTCAAGTACCTACAGTGCGCAATTGGCAGGGATTCTTGGTTTACCGTTTGCA
>JBIIWE010000355.1:0-3594 GCA_044339075.1 Daejeonella sp.
ATCTATGATTGGTCTCCATCATGAGAGAATTGATTATTTTTCTCTTTTGGGCCATTATTTTATCAAAATTAGCCAAGATTCTTCCACTTCATTGTCTACAGGTTTCTATGACCAAATTTACAAGGGAAAAATTGAGGTGCTTGTTAGGCGTTTTAAAGGCACATTGGAAGATGTGTCACCTGAAGGAATCTTCACCAAAATTTTAAAGCAAAAAAATGAGATCTACCTTAAAAAGGAAGGGAAATTCTTTTCAGTGCAAAGTTCAGCATCGGTTTTAAAGGCATTGGGAAATAATCAGAAAGAGATTCTGAACCATCTCAAAAAGAATGCTATCAAATTTAAGAAAGACCCTGAAAAAGCAACAGTTATGATGGTTTCGTATTATGATCAGTTAAACAATTGATTGATGAATTTTAAAAGCCATTTGCTATTTGCTTTTTTTCTGTTCTGTGTGATAAAGGTATCAGGTCAGGTAAAGTCAGGCCTGATCAACGTAAATTTTAAAAACGCCACAATTTCAGAACTTGTGTTAGATATTGAATCTAAAACGAATTATCATTTTTATTACAAAGCAGCAGAGTTTGACAGTTTAAGAGTAAACCTCAGCACCAATGCAGTTTCTGTACAGTTCATCTTAAATAAGGCATTTAACAATACCTCACTTAAGTTCTCAATTGATCAGCAGAATAATATATTTTTAACTAAAGAAGCAATCATCATTGCGGCATTGCCTTACGGGATCTTTGCCTCAGAAAGGGATTCCTTAAGATGGATCAATCAAAAAGATCCTGCGAATGTTGCAGAGCTTTCAAGTTCATCAGAACTGAAATCAACACTAGATAGTAAAATTATTCTGATCGGTACTAAAACATCCCAGAACAAGCCTGGAAATGTATCGCTTGCAGGATATCTTAAAGATTCTAAGACAGGTGAGCCTGTTATCGGAGCATCTGTTTTTGTTGAAAATCCCCGTATCGGAACCTATACAGATCAGTTTGGGTATTATTCGCTGGTAATACCTAAAGGCCCGCATACGCTTAACATCAAAGCACTGGGGATTATTGATACCAAGCGCCGTATCGTACTTTATTCTGAGGGGAAACTTGATATTGAGATTCAGACGCAGGTCCTTTCGCTAAGAGAAGTTGTAATTTCGGCCGAAAACTCTAAGAATGTCAGGAATGTGCAGATGGGAGTTGAAAAGCTTAACATCAGTTCCATCAAACAGGTGCCTGTGGCCTTCGGTGAAGCAGATATTATAAAGGTAATGCTGACACTTCCGGGGGTGAAATCTGTTGGTGAAGCTGGTAACGGATTTAATGTCAGGGGTGGTGCTGTGGATCAGAATCTCATTCTCTTCGATGACCTTACTATTTATAATCCATCTCATTTTTTTGGATTCTTTTCTGCATTTAATCCGGATGTGGTTAAGGATGTTGAATTATATAAAAGTAGTATCCCTTCACGTTTTGGAGGAAGATTATCATCCGTTCTTGATGTGAACAGTCGGGATGGGAACACAAAAAAGCTATCTGGGAAGGCAGGAATTGGTCTTTTAACCGGAAGGATGAGTATTGAAGGGCCCATTATTAAAGATAAAACTTCGTTTATTATGGGTGGTCGATCAACCTATTCGAACTGGCTATTGAAAATGCTACCTGATGATTCAGGATATAAAAACAGTAAAGCATCTTTTTATGATGTGAACCTTAGATTAAGTCATCAGATCAACGAAAAGAACAACCTGTATCTTACTGGATATCTAAGTGATGATAATTCAAATCTAAGCAGTGATACCACCTATGCGTATAGTAATAAGAATATGTCCATGAAATGGAAGCATATATTCAGTAATAAACTGACTGCAGTATTTGTGGGAGGTTTTAGCAGGTATCAATATGATAATCAGAGTGATGTAAATCCTGTAAATGCCTATAAAATGGCTTTTGATATTAAACAAACCAATGGGAAAGCAAATTTCAATTATTATTTAAGCTCAAAACATACGATTGATTTTGGATTAAGCACTACCCGCTACAACCTACATCCGGGATCATTTCAGCCCCTAGGGACTAAATCTTTGGTGAAACCTGATGTGCTTGCCTCTGAACAGGCATTTGAAAGTGCAGCCTATATTGGTGATCGCTTTGATCTGACATCAAACCTATCGCTGGATCTTGGTCTTCGTTACTCGATGTTTAATTACCTGGGTCCAAACGGCGTTAATTTATATGCTCCCGGTTTGCCAAAGGAGGAAATTAATAGTATTGGAACTAAATCATACGCAAAAGGAGATCTGATCAAAACGTATCATGGTCCGGAGCTTCGTTTATCCGCACGATATCAGATCAGTGAGGATCTTTCTATTAAGACTGGTTATAATACCCTAAGACAATATATTCACCTGTTAACTAATAGTACAGCTATTTCACCAACCGATATTTGGAAACTCAGTGACCCCAATATTAAACCTCAGTATGGTGATCAGGTTTCTCTGGGTATTTACAAGAATTTCAAGTCCAATACCATTGAAACCTCCATTGAAGGATATTATAAGAGGTTGAAGGATTATCTGGATTATAAAAGTGGTGCTTCACTGGTTCTTAACCATCATATTGAAACAGATGTGATCAACACCAAGGGTAAGGCCTATGGAGTTGAATTTCTGGTTAAGAAATTAAGTGGGAAGCTAAATGGTTGGATAGGATATACCTATTCCCGTACTTTATTGATGTCGGATGATCCGAATGCTGGTCAGATCGTAAATCAGGGAAACTATTATCCATCTAATTTTGATAAACCTCATGATTTCAGTCTCGTTGGAAACTACCGATTCTCACATAGGTTTAGCGCTTCCCTTAACACTACTTACAGCACTGGAAGACCAATTACGGTACCTGTTGGAAAATACTATTATGCAGGATCTTTGAGAGCTAGTTATTCGGGCCGTAATGAATTCAGAGCCCCCGATTACTTCAGAACCGATTTCTCGCTCAATATTGAAGGAAATCATAAGATCCATCAGTTAACACATAGTTCATGGACTATCGGGGTTTACAATGTTACTGGCAGGGATAATGCTTACTCAACCTATTTTGTTTCAGAAAAAGGAGTAATCAAAGGTTATCAGCTGTCCATTTTTGGAAATGCCATTCCTTTTGTTAATTATAATATCAGGTTTTAATGTGATGAAAAGAAATTATATAACTACGGTAATCGTATCTATCCTCTTCTTCAGTCTGGCTTGTAAAAAGCCTTTTATACATGATGGGATTACAGAATCGCCAAGCTTACTGGTTGTAGAGGGTGTAATTAATACTGCCGGCCAGACTACTATTTATTTAAGTCGTACACTGAAGTTAGCGGATAAGTTAAAGGCAAGTAGTGAAACAAAGGCGAAAGTACAGGTTGAGGGACAGAATAATACTATTTTTCCACTTATTGAGAATACTGCTGGGACCTATTCTGCCCCTCAGATGAATCTAAACCCTAATCAGCAATACCGACTTAGGATAAAGACTGTTTCAGGTAAAGAATATCTGTCTGATCTCATGACTGTTCGCACCACACCAGCCATTGACAGTGTGAATTGGG
>JBIIWE010000356.1:0-3591 GCA_044339075.1 Daejeonella sp.
GTAATCTGGAAAGCCCCAATCGAGAAAAATGCATTCGAAGTACCAATGAAAGAAAAAGTTGATCTTTTACTTTCGGTAAATGATGCAGCGCTAAAGGGCGGTGCAAACTATGCTAATTCGATCCTGTTTTTGGTCAATGAACAAAAATACTTTGCCTCGACAGATGGTTCCTATATCGATCAGGATATTCACCGCATTTGGCCAACGTTTTTCTTAACAAAGATCGATGCCAAGACCGGGAAATTCGAAACCCGAAATTCACTAAGTGCCCCAATGGGTATGGGATATGAATACCTGGAAGCCCGTCCGCAGGATAAGATTCAGGGAGTAACTACCCTCTATAAAGGAAGATACGACATGTTGGAAGATGCAAAAGCTGCAGCTACCCAAGTAGGACAAAAAATAACTGCCAAATCTGTTGAAGCCGGAAAATACGACCTTGTTTTAGACCCTTCGCACCTATGGTTAACCATCCATGAATCTACCGGTCACCCAACTGAATTAGACAGGGTTCTAGGCTATGAAGCGAATTTCGCCGGTACAAGCTTCCTGACCTTAGATAAATGGCAGTCTAAAAACTTCAAATACGGAAGTGAACTGGTTAATATCGTAGGTGATAAAACACAAGCAGGATCTCTTGGTGCAGTAGGCTATGATGATGAAGGTGTTGGAACAAAAAAATGGGATATCATCAAGGATGGTGTTCTGGTCAATTACCAGGCTATTCGCGATCAGGCACATATTGTCGGACTGAACGAATCTCAGGGATGTTGCTATGCGGATAACTGGAGCAGTGTTCAGTTTCAGCGAATGCCAAATGTATCCTTGTTACCGGGAAAACAAAAGAAAAGCATTGATGACCTGATCAAAAATGTTGAGAAAGGAATTTATATCATTGGTGACGGATCCTTTTCAATCGATCAGCAACGCTATAATTTCCAATTCGGCGGTCAGCTATATTATGAGATCAAGGAAGGAAAAATCACTGGGATGCTGAAAGATGTTGCCTATCAGGCAAATACACAGGAATTCTGGAATGCATGCAGCGATATGTGCGATGAAAGTGATTATCGACTGGGTGGATCATTCTTTGATGGTAAGGGTCAGCCAACACAATCCAGTGCAGTTTCACATGGATGTGCTACTACCCGTTTTAATGGAGTTAATGTAATCAATACAGCAAGAAAAATCTGAGGATAAGACCATGTCAATACTAAGTAAAGAACAGGCTCAGGCACTTTTAAAGAAAGTGCTGAGTTATTCCAAAGCAGATGAATGCGAGGTTAACCTTAGCGGTTCAGATGCAGGAAATATAAGATATGCCCGAAATTCGGTTTCAACCAGTGGTGGAGTAAGCTCCAATAGCCTGGTGGTATCATCTGCCTTCGGCAAAAAGATGGGAGTTGCAACGATCAATGAATATGATGATGAGTCACTCCGAAAGGTTGTTCAGCGGGCAGAAGAGCTAGCAATGCTGGCCCCTGAAAACCCTGAGTTTGTATCATTTATGGGTCCGCAGACCTATCCTGAATCGCCAACTTTTGTTCAGGCAACTGCAGATATGAGTCCGAAAGACCGTGCCGATGCCGTTGCAGCAAGTCTGCAGATCTCAAAAGACAATAAGTTGACTGCTGCCGGCTTTCTGGAGAATAATACCTCCTATTCAGCAATGATGAATTCAAAAGGGCTTTTTGCCTATAATACTTCTACCGGTGTGAGCTTTAATGTTACGCTTCGTACAGAAGATGGAAAAGGTTCTGGCTATGCAACCAAATCCTATAATGACTTCAAAAAGCTGGATGTAAAGGCTGCTTCAGCATCAGCTGCATCTAAAGCAGCCCGTTCTGCAACAGCCAGAGCAATAGAGCCAGGAAAATACACTGTCATTCTTGAGCCTGCTGCAGCCCTTGTACTTCTTGAAAATTTATTTTTTGGGATGGATGGCCGTCAGGCGGATGAAGGAAGAAGCTTTATGAGTAAACCCGGTGGCTTAACTAAACTTGGCGAGAAACTGGTGGATGAACGTGTCAATATTTATTCAGATCCCTTCAATGCTGAACTCCCGACAAGTACCTGGAGTGGCGATGGAAGAGCTCAGGAAAAAGTAAATTGGATTGAGAATGGCGTAATGAAAAACCTGTTCTACTCACGCTATTGGGCAGAAAAGAAAGGTGTAAAAGCCGTTCCCACTCCAGAAGCTGTGATTATGGCCGGGACAGATCAATCGCTGGAAGATCTGATCAAGAGCACCGAGAAAGGCATTTTAGTTACACGTTTATGGTATATCCGCAGTGTGGATCCTCAAACTGTCTTATTAACCGGATTAACCCGTGATGGTACTTTCTATATCGAAAATGGGGAGATCAAATTCCCTGTGAAAAATTTCAGGTTTAATGAAAGTCCGATCATCATGCTGAACAATCTGGAAGCCCTGGGCAAGCCGGAAAGAACAGTGAGCGGTGAATCAGGAATCAATGCTATGATACCACCAATGAAGATCAGAGATTTTACATTCTCGAGTCTATCTGACGCGGTATAGCTAATCCCTGCGATAGGGCTCTGTCTTGGTCCTGTGGTTGATATTTTTTCCAACCACAGGACCAACCACGGCCAATTATACCTTAATTTTACTATCTTAGGTCTCAGGTGGTTGGTGATAACACCAACTACAGGGTAATAAGGAAATAAATATGTCTGATACAAAAATTTTTGAACCTGGATCCTATCGTTATCTTCGTGGTGTAAGGCAGTATTCTGCGGGTATAACGGCACAGGATGGTTATAGATTAGAACGTGTACGATTCAGTCGGCCGTTGCCACTAATAGAGGGCTTCTTGCGCATCCAACAACATCTCGAAACTTTAGGTCGTCCGCTCGCTGCATTTGGAGCCTGCGAATTACGTTCACCCGAGCCATTTACCGAACAAGGCTTTGTTGAATTTAATAACCTTTATATAGATACTTTAAAAGCCTGGGGTATTTACGAAGAGGGTGGTGACAATCCCGTAGCTCGCTCAAATGTCATTCCAGAGTTGAATAAACCATTGAGTCCGAGTATTCATGCTTTTACCTATACAATGCCTGAAGCCAAGGCAAAACCCTCTTTTGTAATCGCTGGTAGTGCTGAAGCTCCAGAGGGTATGAGTGATTATCGTACTCACAGTATTAGTCTTGGTGACATATCCCAAGAGGGCTTAATGAAAAAAGGACGCTGGGTGCTTAATGAGATGGAACGCCGAATGGCTGGTCTTGGCTTTACTTGGGCAGATTCTACGGCAACCCAATTATATACTATCCATAACATTCACCACATAATGCTGAGCGAAATTGTAAAGCGTGGTGCAGCATTAAGTGGTATTGACTGGCATTACAATCGGCCACCTGTCCAAGATTTAGAGTTTGAAATGGACTGTCGCGGAGTTTATGCTGAAAACGTTATAGATACAAGGTAGTCCAATTTTATATCGCTAGCGCACGCGCAATGTCATTAAGTTAAGGGGGCAGAAGGTTCTGGCCTTCGCCAGAATGACAATGCATTTTGTAATAATGAAGGAGATCCTGACTTTCGTCAGGATCGTAATCCTTAAATAA
>JBIIWE010000357.1:0-3585 GCA_044339075.1 Daejeonella sp.
ACCCTTTCACATCCTCTCCCGACCATGAATTATTCATTTCACCGTAGCTTCCGAATTTATTCGACATCAGGTCATGTTTAGATTCAATACCTATAATCTGGAAACGGTAAGGATTCAATTTAACAAATACTTTTCCCGAAACTGTATCCTGGGTATCCGAAAGAAATGCTTCGATATTGCGCATAATAGGATCATGAAATTGTCCCTCATGCAGCCAGTTACCATAAAATGATGCTAACTGATCCTTCCAGCTAAGCTGCCATTTGGTTAAGGTATGCTTTTCAAGGGTATGGTGCGCTTTGATGATGATCATAGGCGCTGCTGCCTCAAAACCTACACGACCTTTAATACCGATAATGGTATCCCCCACGTGGATATCCCGTCCGATTCCATAAGGCTGAGCAATTTCCTGTAATTTCTGGATAGCCTTTACAGGTGATAACATCTCGCCATCGATCCCTACCAATTCACCTTTTTCAAAGGTTAGTTCAAGATCACGCTCATCAGTTTCGCTTACCTGTGTAGGCCATGCTTCCTCAGGAAGCGTTTGGTTTGATGTAAGAGTCTCTTTCCCTCCAACGGATGTTCCCCAGATTCCTTTATTGATCGAGTATCTGGCTTTTTCGGCAGTATATTCAACACCATGCTTGTTCAGATATTCGATCTCTGCTTCGCGGCTTAATTTCAGATCGCGAATGGGAGTAATGATCTCCACACCTGGAATCATGATATTAAAGATCATGTCAAAACGAACCTGATCATTTCCCGCTCCGGTACTACCATGGGCCACATAATCAGCGCCAATTATATTCACATATTTGGCGATTGCAGTAGCCTGACTTACACGCTCAGCACTCACCGAAAGCGGGTAAGTTGCATTTTTAAGCACGTTGCCATAGATCAGATATTTTATACAGCTATCATAATAGTTCAGCGTTTCGTCAACAACCGCATGAGAAGTAACGCCCAGTGCATAAGCACGCTGTTCGATCTGCTTAAGCTCTTCCTCCGAAAAACCACCAGTATTCACAATCACAGAATGTACTTCCATGTCGCGATCTCTGGATAAGTAAATACAGCAAAAGGAGGTGTCCAAACCTCCGCTGAAAGCCAAAACCACCTTCTTCTTCATCATTTAATTTTGTAAAAGTTTAACAAATAATGCACATATACTAACAACCATTTTTAATGAGCTACGCAATTTCTGTTCTATACGCTCCAAAAGCGTTTGTTTGCGTGCCACCTTATTCAAATGTTCCTCAGCATTTTTGTTTTTCAGCTCTTCGGCTTCCTTCATTTTCTGCTCGATCTCTCTTGCCTTTTCTTCCGGATCCCAAAGCATGGCTGTACACATACAGTTTTTCCGGTCCTTACTCATGAGGATATCATAGTTCACACAGCTCTGACAGCCTTTCCAGAAATCTTCGTCCTGCGAAAGTTCAGAATAGGTAACAGGCTCATAACCAAGCTCCGAATTGATCTTCATAACCGCTAATCCGGTAGTGAGACCGAAGATCTTTGCCTCCGGATATTTCTCTCTGGAAAGTTCAAATACGGTCCTTTTGATCATCTTGGCCAGACCTTTGTTTCGAAACTGCGGGTTAACGATCAAACCTGAATTGGCAACAAAAGTACCATGGCTCCAGGTTTCGATGTAGCAAAAGCCTGCCCAAGTACCATCTTGATGTAGAGCAATAACCGCCTTATCTTCAAGCATTTTTTGGGTAATATAATCAGGAGTTCTTCTGGCAATTCCAGTACCTCTGGCCTTAGCAGATTCTGCCATCTCATCACAAATCTGCTCTGCGTATTTAATATGATGTTCTGTTGCCGGGATAACAACAAATTCGCTTTCTTTCATTGATTTAAAGAAAAAATCCGGTTTTGAATCGGAAAAAAGAAACGTTTTTCTTTCCTTGTGTGAATAATCTGATTGATTGATCTGCCGGTAGGAAGACTCCGGTTACCTAGGGATTAATGCCAAGATTCAAGTCCGCGGCATAAAGGGTCGTCGGAAACGCAACACTAACTTCTCAGGTCTGAAATTACTACAAACAATACCCCTCATGCAACCCATCTGGGTTAATGATCTTGTATTGACTTGGTAGTTTAAACTATTCATTGTTAACAGTATAAGTGTTATTAAATTTTTACAAAAAAACAAAAAAAATACTGAAATCTACAATAGTGGGTAGATAATATTACAATTTTTTAATACAACTATGTCGTTTGATGCATATAATGATAATCTCTAGTTTCAATAAGTAGTCATTTTAAAATCGTATCATATAATTTACCAACCATACTAATAATTTATAATTGACATTAACTTAAAGCCATTAAGGTGTCCGACATTTAATTAACCATAGGATGAATAATTTTTACCAGGATTAATCAATACTATATTCAGAACTTTAAAAACTTTTACCAGCGTATTTGGCTAAGACTTCATACTAGGACTTCACGCAAAAAAATAGCTAACACTATTCAAAATAACTCTCTGATTTTCCAAAACTATCTATTCTCTTTTTATTGTTTTAAACAACAGATTATTTAAATTATATGCTTATACCTTATTATCTTGCAGTTGCTAAAACATAAAAATCAAGGCATAAATCTTAAAATATCAATGCAATAGCATGAATGATCAAATAAAACCAGAAGCATCGCTAAAAAGAACATTAGGACTTTTTGCCAGCACATTAATGGTAGTGGGAATAGTCATAGGGAGTGGGGTATTTAAAAAGATAGTTCCAATGTCTCAAACCGGCTTAGGTGAGACGGCAATCTTGATGGCATGGGTTCTTGCTGGAGTGATTAGTTTATTTGCAGCATTTACAGTTAGTGCTTTAGCTTCACTTACCGAGGAGTCTGGTGGCTTATACGAATACTTCCGATTATCCTATGGAGATTTTCTGGCCTTTATTTCTGGTTGGGCAGATTTTATTATTATTAGTCCCGCAGCCACTGCGGCTTTGGCTTTCCTCTTCGGCGAAATCATTAATTCATTCATTCCTCTTTCCAATCCATTGGATCAATGGAAAGATTTTTCAATAGGTGGATTCATTTTCCCTTTTGCAAATTCAGGTGTAAAACTGGTTGGAATTTCAGCAATTGTTATCCTAACATGTATTAACACTTTAGGGTCACGCGAAAGCGGAGTATTTAACTCTATTATAACTACGGCAAAAATTTTAGGAATATCAGTTCTTATTATTGTAGGATTAGCCTATTCAGGCCAGGTAGCAGAAAGCAGCAGCACTTTAACAAGTTCAATACAAATGTCGGAAGGAATGCTATTCTTCAGTGCTTTTTTTGCTGCCATGTTAAGTGCTTTTTGGGCTTACAATGGCTGGGAAACTGCTACAAACATCTCTGGAGAGATAGTTAATCCCAAACGGAATCTTCCATTAGCGCTAACAATTGGCTTATCAATCGTAGCATTAATCTACACGCTTCTTAATTATAGCTATTTTAATGTACTTAGTCTGGAGCAGATCAGGGCAATTCATTCAAATGAAATCGGGGCATTCATTGTTGCTGAAACTTTATTGGGAAATTTCGGAAAAATCTTGCTTATTGTAT
>JBIIWE010000358.1:0-3583 GCA_044339075.1 Daejeonella sp.
ACTGGGCCACAAATGATGGTCAGCTAGGTGGAAGATTTGAAGTCGACCTGGGTAAAACTTCTACAGTAAAGTACATCTTGCTACAGGAATATATCAAACTTGGTCAGCGCGTGAAAAGTTTTACCGTGGATGTGTGGAAAGATGGCAAATGGACAGAAATTGCGGTTGCAACAACCATTGGTTATAAAAGAATTGTAAAAATTGATCCTATTCAAACATCGAGGATTCGGGTCACTATACTGGATTCGAAAGCTTGTCCGCTGATCTCAAATGTAGAAGTATATTAAATTGCTCTTAAATCCAATGCAGCTATGAAAAATATTTTTATCTGTTTACTGATCAGTATATCTGCCAGTATTGTAAGTGCACAAACACCAAAATTGAATTCAAAACCAGGCCAGGTTCAAATCGTTGAAGCAGCATGCGGACAATGTCAGTTTAAGATGGAAGGAAAGTCCTGCGATTTGGCTGTGAGAATTAAAGGCAAATCCTATTTTGTTGATGGCACAAAAATAGATGATCATGGTGATGCACATGCAAAGAATGGGTTTTGCGAGAAGGTGCGTAAGGCTGAGGTTCGAGGAAGCGTTATAAATAAGCGATTTGTTGCAAGCTCCTTTAAATTATTGCCTGAAACAGAAAAATAGGTTTTCTAAAGGTCGTCTTCATTAATGAATTTTTGATCCAGTTGTTTTCCTGTCTTCGCACCCAGTTTCTTAATCTTTTCTGCAGTAATGCTAAGGTTACCCCTGCCGCTGGATAATTTGTTTAAAGCCTTATCATAGGCATCCTGACTTTGTCTGATGTTTTTCCCGATACCTTCCATATCGCCAACAAAACCAATAAACTTATCATACATCTCACCACTTAGCCTGGCAATTTCCATTACATTGCGGTTCTGACGTTCCTGTTTCCACATACTTGCAATGGTGCGCAATGTTGCCAGCAGCGTTGAGGGGCTTACAATAACCACCTGTTTATCCCAGGCAAAATTGAACAGCTCTGCATCCTTTTGAACTGCAATTCCAAAGGAAGATTCTATTGGAATAAATAGCATTACAAAGTCAGGTGAATTGATCTTATAGAGCTCGCTGTAGTTTTTTGATGATAGCTCGTGGATGTGATTCCGTATAGAAGCAATATGTTGTTTTGTAAATAAGTCACGATCTTCCTCGGTTTCGCTATTCACCAGACGTTCATATGCGATCAAAGAAACCTTGGCATCAATGATCAGGTGCTTATCATCAGGTAGATCAATAACCACATCAGGTTGAAATCGGCCACCTTCTGAAGATTGATGTGAAGCTTGGATTCTGTATTCCTGATCTTTTACTAGTCCGGAGCGTTCCAAAACCCTTTCCAGAATCATTTCACCCCAGTTTCCCTGCTTTTTATTATCACCCTTTAATGCTTTGGTCAGGTTTTGTGTTTCAAGGTTCATTAGGTTAGACTGTTCGATCAGCTGGTTAATATGACCTTTTAAAACATTTCTTTCATCAGACTCGGCCTTGTACACTTTTTCAACTTTTTCTTCAAATGCCTTAATATTTTCTTTGAATGGATTTAAAATAATATCCAGGTTGTTTCGGTTTTCTTCAGTGAACTTTTTAGTTTTTTCCTCTAGGATTCGGGAGGCTATCAGTTCAAAATCTTTATTGAATTTTTCCTGATTATTTCTGATCTCCACTTTTTGTTCTTCGATCTTTTCCTGTTGTGACTTCAAATAGGATCGTGAGCCCTCCAGAGATCTCATCGCTTCAGAAAGTTTTTCCCGCTCAAGGTCTAACTCTCTTTTCAGATTATCTGATTCTGTCTTCAGGTTATCGGCCCGTTCTTCAGCTTTTGCTTTGCTGATATTTAATTGGTCGAGTAGCTCCTGACTAATTCCACCCACTTTTTGCTTGGTTCTGATGAATATAAAAAGCAGAATAATCACCAATGCAGCGACGATAATAATATAGATTTCCATTTTATAGAACTTTATCAAAAATACATTTTTGGATACTGGTTTAAAGATCAATAAGCTTTGCGACCTGTTCGCCAATCAGGCTTCCCATGGCAACACCCATTCCGTTGCAGCGAACTGCACAATAGATACCGGGTTGGATTCTCTTAACAATCGGTTTTAATTCCTTTCCAAATGCCATAACCCCACTCCACCGATGTTCGATTTTAACTTTTTGTTTTGGCAGTATAGTTTCAAAAAGCAATCTTTCCAGAGATTCCTGGATAATATCTGTGATTCCGGGTTCAAGTGTTTGTTCAGCTTCAAAATCAAGATCTCTGCCTCCACCAATGAGTATGCGATCGTCAATATTTCTGAAATACGTATATCCCCGGTTATAATGAAAGCTTCCTTTAATTTTCAAACCTTTTATGGGCTCAGTGATCAAAACCTGTCCCCTTCCCGGAATTACATCTAGTTCCGGAATCAACTCTGTACTGAAGGCGTTGGTGGCTAAAATAATGGAATTTGCCCGGAACTTACCCTGAGCAGTGATGAGAACCTGTTCATTTAAATTAGATTCAATTTTTTGCACCCTGCAATTATTGAAGACTGAAATTCCCAGACCCTGCACTTTTGAAACTAATGCAATCATCATTTTTCCGGTGTCTATCTGGCCTTCGTATTTGTTTCTGATGAGGTTTGTGATACCATTCATGCCGAATTTGGCAATTTTAGCATTATTAACTGCATAAATGTCAGTCTTTCCAATTACAGATCCCAGGAATTTATTGAAGTAGGGAATCTGTTCAATACAGGTCCTTGCAAAGTCTAATTCTGTTGCCTTAAACACCTCATAACCCCCGTATTGTTTAAATGAAATAGCTTGATCACCCAGATTTTTTCTGAGCTTCTCCAGACCCCTCCATCGTAGCTCAATTATTCCAGCGATTTCATCTTCACTTCCTGTTTTTAATTCTTCAATTAGCTCTGAAATGCTTCCAAAGCAAGCAAAACCGGCATTTTTGGTGCTAGCCCCCGAAGGCAGAAAGCCAGCCTCCAACACTCCAATTTTTAATTTGGGTTTTTGAGATTTTAGGCTTAAAGCTGCACTTAATCCCACAATACCGCTACCGATTATCAAAACATCGAAACCACTTAAAAAGGACTTCTGTTCCCAATAAGAAAAACTATTTTTCATACGTTCTTAAAGGTAAATTAATTGTGATTATTTTTATTCGGAATAATTTTTGAATAGTTAATTAATAAAGTAATTGATATGGGATTAATTTTAATGATTGTCATAGCTGTGATAAGTTTTGCAGTTCAGTGGCGTTTTAAAAGCAAATTTAAACAGTATACCGAAATACCTCTTGGCTCTGGCTATAGCGGAAAGGATATAGCAGATAAAATGTTAAAGGACAATGGTATTTACGATGTTCAGATAATTTCTGCCGAGGGTCAGTTGTCAGATCATTATAACCCGGCAGACCGCACAGTAAATTTAAGTCCGGAGGTTTATCATGGAAGAAGTGTTGCTGCTGCAGCCGTTGCGGCCCATGAATGCGGACATGCAGTTCAGCATGCAAAAGCATATAACTGGTTAAAATTCAGGTCGGCAGTGGTGCCAGCTGTGAA
>JBIIWE010000359.1:0-3580 GCA_044339075.1 Daejeonella sp.
TAGATTAATGATGCTAGCCTTAGATTTTCTATCTGCATTCCAGAATTTAACGTACTCTTCATGCATTCGGTTAAAGAATTTCTCAGCATCCGAATTCCAATATATCTCATATGAATTAGGGATAAACATGGTATACACATTATCTGTATTGAATCCATATTTCTGGACAAACGCTGTAGAATCAAGCAAGTTAGAAATAGAGGCTGAATCAGATTCGATCTTCTTTGAAACCATTCCAGCCAAAGTATGCTTTAGTCTTACATTTTGAAATGACATTTTTACTGCTTCCTGGTTCCCTGCTTTTAACATGTTAATAAATGCACGATTACTCATTCCTTTTGTAAGACGGTATCTACCTGCTTTCACCTTTCCTGCATACTCCATATTTTGTGCTGCATTATAAAAGGCGACAGTATCATTCACTATATTATCTGATTTTATGCTTGAATAAACATCATTGAAGTCAGAACCTGTTTTGATGTATAGATATTCAATATTTCCGGTAACATTGGGCTTGAAATAGTTTAGATAATAACTGATGCCTGTTCCGGCAAGAATTACAATTAAAAAAGCACCAAGCGCCAAAAGCATTTTGGCTTTAAAACTTAAATTATTTATCTTTTTGACTACCATTCTCTAATTACAGGTGTGTTTTATTTATAAATCTAATTTTCTGATTGCCAGTAATCCACCAGCTAAGTTTCTTACATGATTATAACCAAGATTTGCCATGGTCCGCCGGGCAGTTTCACTTCTAAGTCCACGTTGACAAATCACAATAATCTCTATTTCTTTATCATATTCAAGATCATCAGCTTCTGCTAATAATTTCCCCAATGGTAAATTATCACCTCCAAGGTTAAATGTTTGATATTCTAGCTCTTCCCTGACATCAATGATTTGAAATGGAATAGGTGCTTTATTTCGCTTTATAAATTCAGCAGCAGATATATCAGTCAAATTAATTGCCTCCTTTAAGTACTATATCAATTGGTGTACCAATACTAACCTTATTTAAGGTATCGCTTAATGCAGGAAACTGTCTTATGATTTTTGAATTAACAGTATCTATAGATCCTTCAAAACTAATATTTCCCAAAATTAATGAAGATCCTAATAAGGCCATTCTGGCTTCATTCAAGTTTAATCCAAATAAATTTGGGATATCAACCTCACTTGCACCCAAACCATCACCAAGAATAAGATCTATTAGTGAGCCTTTTGGAATTTGCTGGCCTTTTTTGATGGTATTACCACCGAATACAGCCTCTAGTATCACATCTCTGGCAACATCTGACTTGTAAGTGGTATCGCCAACTTTTAATTGGTAATTATTGAGTATTGAACGTACTTCCAGAAATGTTCTGCCCTCAATATCTGGAAATTTAATATTAGGTGCATCTCTGGTTACAATCAGATAAATAGTTCGGTTAGCCTTTACATTTGTGTTCGGATCAGGATCCTGTTCCACAATGATTCCCGGAGCTTGATCTATTAAATAAATAGAATCATTGATCTGATATCTAAGACCTTGTTCCTCAAGTAATTGGATAGCCTTTGCAATTGGTAAACCTTTGAGTTTTGGAACTGGCATTCCTTCTCCATGGTGGGTATAAAATCCTAAACTGTAAAAAATAAATATTAGAAAAGCAAAAATAGAACCGATTGCTATAAAGAGGTTTTTACGAAAGGTCTTTGAACGTAAGTATTCAATAAATTTACTCATTATATACAGGCTTTTATTTCAGAGGTGAATAGAATAATTAATTTGAATAAGGTTAAGGATCATATTGGGTCTTGCCTGTTCAGGCCTTTATGCCTCAAAAATAATCCAAATTAAACAATATCGAAGATAAATATTAGCGGGCTTTATTGTTCAATAGTTTTAAAATTTATCTTTGATCATATGAAAAGTAATATAGCATTGGTAACAGGTGGATTTACAGGAGAATCCATTGTTTCATTCAGGAGCGCTGATTTTGTTGAATCTCAGATAGATAGGAATAAATACAATATTTATAAGATCATTATTTTAAAAGAAGGCTGGTATTTTCAGGATGCTGATTCAGTGAAACATTCGGTTGATAAAAATGATTTTTCTATTTTAATAAATAATATCAAGGTAAATTTTGATGCAGCCTTCATTATGTTGCATGGTTCTCCAGGTGAAGATGGAAAGCTGCAGGGCTATTTCGACTTACTGGATATTCCTTATACAAGTTGTGATGCGCTTACATCATCTTTGACCATGAATAAAGGCTATTCAAAAGCTATTGTAAATGGGATATTAGATCTTTATATAGCACGATCCATACAATTATTTGAAAATTCTGCTAAAGCAGAAAAAGAATTATTGGCTAATTTGGAATTTCCTTTATTTATTAAACCCAATAATGGTGGAAGTAGTATTGGAATGAGTAAGGTCAAAACTGCAAGTGAACTTCCTTCTGCTCTTCAAAAGGCGTTTTTTGAGGATAATCAAGTACTTGTTGAAGAATTTGTTCAGGGACGTGAATTTTCTATTGGTGTTTATAAGAATAGTTTGGGAGTACAAGTTTTACCCTCAACTGAAGTGATACCATCCAATGATTTTTTCGATTTTGAAGCGAAGTATACTCCGGGTGCTACCGAAGAAATTACTCCGGGAAGAATGACTGAACCCGAAAAATCAAGAGTAGAGCGGATTGTTGCTGATATTTATCTCAAATTGAACTGCAAAGGAATGGTTAGGATAGATTATTTTCTTCAGAACGAGACATCAAACTTTTATTTCATTGAGATCAATACTATTCCAGGTCAGACAGCACAAAGTTTTATACCTCAGCAAGTTCGCGCAGCAGGCTTGAACATTAGTGAATTTTATGGAGACTTAATAGAAATGGCTCTGAATAATAAGAAATAGCTTGATTAGATTGAATATTTAAGGATCATTTCATCAGAAACTTTAACGCTCTTGCCAGTACTGATGTCAATCATGATGTAATCAAACCAGCCATCACAAGCAACCTTGCCAATTTTGAGGATTTTGATCTCAAATTTTACTCTGCATCCTTTAGCGTTTATGCTTTCTATGCCAGTTTGTACTGAAAACCGATCACCAAGTCCTAAAGGTCGTTTATAATCAACAAAAGCAGATCGTACAACCCAACCAAAGCCCTGACTAAGGAATTCTTCCATGGGCATTTTATAGAAAGTCTCCATTTGCTCATACCTGGCAGCTAGTACATAATCAAAATAAGTACTGTTGTGAACATGATTAAACATATCAATATCATCAGGCCTGACTTTGAATTCGCTTATAAACTGACTATACTTTATTGGGTTTTCCATTGAGGCTAAATTCGGGCTAAAAATTGAGAATAGGAAATAGATAGTTTTCTGATGTCTGTTATCTGTTATCTGTTGTCTGTTATCTGAGGTTGGAAGTATGAGGTAGGAGGTATGAGGTAGGAAGTATGAGGTATGAAGTATGAAAAAAGCAGAAAATTTCAATTAGCACTAATCAGTCTTTGTTCTTGGTTCTTGGCTCTGTGTTTCTGTTATCTGTTGTCTGTTATCTGACGTAGGAAGTATGAGGTAT
>JBIIWE010000360.1:0-3579 GCA_044339075.1 Daejeonella sp.
TTTAAAGCTTGAACAGAAAAAAATGGCTGATTAATTTTTAATCCTTATTCCATTCTTTTTTATAAAAAAAGCTCCAAACATTTCGTTTGGAGCTTTTTGTTATGGATTGAATTTCTAGAAATCTGTACCTCCCAATTATTCAATGTTTTGTTTCTGCCAGAAAAAATTTAGATCAAAGTAGAATCATAAACCACTACCTTCTCCCAAAGATGACTGTAGTTCTTTCCAAATTCTTGGTGAATAGCATGCGTTTGGTATACTGCCTGTCCTTCAACATTATCAAAGTACAAAAGCTCTGAAACTCCCCAGCTACTGTCTACAACACTTCTCTTTTCTGTGTTTGCAACAATGCCGATATGTATCTCTCGAACAGTTTCAATATTCTTTAATGTTTTGATCCCCTTGATCAGTTCCTGTCGGTCTTCTTCTGATCCAGCCCTCTTAAGCCAAAAATAAACCTGATGGGCGATGCCATATTTTTTAGATGTTGGAGATATTGTCATGGCGGTTGCGGCTGTGCCAGCTGTAAGTGCAGCGGCAGTACTTAAAAATTTTCTTCTGTTTGATTTGTTCATGGTAGATTGCTTAAAATAAAGCTTAATGGATAATGTTTTGTTGTTCTATTTATTTTTTTATTGCGCTGGTATCCATTTCCCAATCGTCTGTTCTGAATAAAGTCACAGGTAATCCTTCTTTATTGAATAAATTGGGTGTATCTGTATTGTTGAATGAAAAACGAACGGCTACAGGACTCTTTATATTTTTATTAGAAACGATCACACTGTTTCCTGCAATTTTTGCCTGTGCCGCAACAAATATTTTATCCTCACCTGCAATTTCAAAACTGCTGATCTTATCCCCCTTTACCATTAAACCATTTCCAGCATTTGAAAATTGAATTTTTATTTTATCCTTCTCAATGTTATGAGTTGTATAAACCGGACTTTGACAAGCAATATCCGAAAATCCATAGGTGCTGTTCAATGCCAGATCCGATAAACGTTTAGCAACTGCAATTTTTATAGTCGGATGAATATTGGTGGTGTCAGGCACAAGGTCTGAAATTACTACCATGCCTGTATTTGGATGACGGGCAGATTTGGTTTGTGTTTCCCTTAGAAGTGCTCCAACATGTTTAAAACCATAAGAGAAAGGTGCAATTTGAACAAAATAGAATGGAAAATTTTTATTCCATTGCTGACGCCATGCATCAATCATGCCTGTAAATAACTTCTCATACGCATAATATGTCCTGACATTACTTTCTCCCTGATACCAGATGGCTCCGGCAATGGAGTAGTTTGTAATAGGGTAGATCATGGCATTATATGCTAATGCTGTTTTATGCGGCCAGCCTTGAGAAGTACTTAATTGCTCTGAGCCCTTTTTAATGATTTTGTCGTTTTCGATCACATATTCCGGCGACCAGGTTTCGGCAGGAGTACCTCCCCAATTTGAATTGATCAGGCCAATTGGGACATTCATTTTTTGATTTAAATTCTTACCAAAAAAATAGCCAATAGCACTAAACTTAATCATTTCTTCAGGAGCACAAACAACCCATTTCCCATCGACATTCTCTTGTGGAAAGGCTGAAGTTGATTTAGAAACATAAAATAAACGAATCTTATTATTGGTCGCATTAGGTGCCTCATCTTTACTTTCCTGCAGGTTTTGTGTACCCGACCATTCCATATTACTTTGTCCGCCACATACCCATACTTCTCCAATTAATACATCTTCCAATACAATCGTATTATTTCCTTGTAATGTAATCGAATACGATCCACCAGCAGCTGGGGTTTTAATTTCTGTTATCCATTTGGCATCATTTGTGGCTTGGGTTTTATAGGTTGAATTATCCCATCCTACCGTAATGCTTATCTTCTCACCCGGTGCTGCCCATCCCCATAACTTAACCGTTGATTTTTGCTGTAAAACCATATGAGATCCAAGGATATTTGGAAGTCGTACATTTGCCGTTCCTGATAGGGCAATGAAGCAAGCCAGCATCAGTAATAAAAGTTGTTTTTTCATGAATCTTCTTGTATTTCGTTGATTTTAAAAATAGAATTTCCCTTTGAAAGTATTGTTGAATTAATTTAAATATAATTCTTTTCGCCGATTTTTAATTTTTTTGATTCGAAATTCAACTCAAGTCTAATCTATCAAAAATGTCTTATTGTGTATCTGGAATTAAATTTGGATACCTCAAGCTGCAGTTTATTTGGGCTGGTAAACTTTTTGTGCATTTCTTAAAATTTCTGCCTTATCTAAAGTCATTCTTTTTGTTTTTTGCGATTGATAAAGTGCCCTCTGATCTGCAAAATGTTTAGAATTAGGATCCGAGCTTGCGCCAAAAGTATTGACAGTTTCAATTAAGGGTAGCCCTCCGCCTTTTGGAAATTTCACAAAGCCTATATAGGCATCCCCACTGGTCATACTTCGCTTGCCATCAATAAATGGTTTTGTCATAACTGCGGCTAATACATCCGGCATTCCACCTTGAGGCCAATCTTCCTGGCCTCGCTGCAATCGTTGTAAATCTCCTAGTCTTACATCCAGAGTTCCAAAATTTTTCATCAAGTATTCATGGATAAATTCAAACACTTCTACAGCACCCTCATTGGTAAGCGTATCCTGCGAACGATTTTTCATGGTGTTTGAAATCTGATAGTATGCTAAATTATAAATTAAAGCTCCCTTGCTTTCCGGATTTGTATTGTGATCCCAAGCCTTTAATTCCGTGATCAATGGTTCTAATTTGGGATACTTTGACCCATCAACCTGAAAAAATGCATTTGAAGAATAACCATATGGATACAAGATCCTGGCTGGCAATTGACGGTCAAATTTAATTCGTTTTAAATCATCCCAACTGATTTTATCATAGGTATCAATTAAATCTTTTGCCCGCTGGCTGCGATTATTATGATAGGTCTCATAGCCATCATTTTTGTCGAACGAGGAGGCCTTCAGATTTTCATTTTCGGCAGTAGCCTTAAATGGTGAATGGTTTGTATTAAATAAGTACCCGCTTTTGGGATTTAATTGTTGAGGCAATTCACTCAAAGGCTTGAATTTATCCCATAGCGTAGCACGTGTATTCCCTGGTACTGTTGTGCTCCAGTCATATTTTTTATCTGGATTTCGGTAGGGTATTTTTCCATTCGATATATAGAAAATATTATCTTCCTTATCTGCATACATAATGTTGAACATGGCCAAATGATTTTGCTCCAATGCATCTTTAAATTCTTTCAAATTTGTAGAACGATTCATGGAATACCATTGCTGCAAGGCTCCGGCATCCATCAGTGCAGGAAGTCTAAGTGAGAAAAACTGTCCCTTTGGACTTTGAACCGTTGGGCCATAAATTGATTTGTATGCTGCCTTATAAATTGGGATCGGAATACCCTTGATAGATAGTTTGATTCGTTTCTTTTCTAAAGTCAGCCATTCTCCATCAACAAGATACTGACCCGGATGTTTTTTGTCGGTCTGCAATTGAAATACGTCAATTTTATCCTGATAATTGACGGTATGTGCCCAGGCTAAATTAGGAGTGACCCCGTGAAA
>JBIIWE010000018.1:0-12267 GCA_044339075.1 Daejeonella sp.
TAAGAGGGCAACTCCTTTTAGCTCAAGTAATAATCTTGCCGCATCAATACCAACAGGGTCATTAGCTTTAGCTATTGCCATAGCTAACAGGTTTGGTGTTTCGCTCTGGAGTTCGTATTGTCTGACCAAAGCAAGGTAGTCGGCCTGGCCTGAGATAGCACGAATTACCTCCATTAAGGCCTTTTTTGCATGGGGAGATTGAAGTGTCGCTTTGCTGTCTAAATGATGTAAGGCCAAGCTGTTGAATTCAATATTCCCGGCCGAATTATCTTCAATCATTTTTAAAAGGGTTTTTGATTTTTCCGACCCCGTTTGAAAGTCAAAAGCACGGAAATATCGTAATCTTGATTTGAGATCCTGTTGATTATCAGAAGCTAGTTTTGCAAGAAATGGTAGTGCCATTTCGGTACGCGCACGCCAAATTATATCCCTTCCGGCAGGATTGAGCAATGGATTTTTATTCTTTTGTAGATAAGCCTTGAAAAAACTATCCCATTGTCTGTCTGCACCTATCCCCAAGGCCTCCAAATACCATCTGTCAATACCATCATGTTGACTTGCAAGTATTGCCCATAACTCAGCGGCTTCATCCGACTTATTATGTCTAAGTGCTATAATACATTCTCTCCTTACTTGTGGATCCTGATCGTTCGCTAATTTTTTGACCAGCGGAATCATATCCAATTTTAATTGTCTTGCCGCTCTTAATCCCGTTATCCGTAAGTCAGGATCATTATCTTTTAAAGCTTCGTTAATATATTTTTCACCTTTTGGCATTTTTGCCAATACCCAAAATGCTCTGGCACGCATCCTTGGATTAGCTGCTTTTCGCCATAATTTTTCCAGCTCAGGAACTGCCTCTTTCCCCATCCCATGTAAGGCTATCCAGGCATGCCTTCTTACCGCAAGATTAGGATTCAAGAGTGCGCTAATTGCACCGGCAGGGGTATTGTAATTCTGCTGTGGGATTTTATAAGTAGAAACGTCAGGGGCGATTCTGTATATACGTCCACGCTGTAAATCTCCAACCCGATGTCCACCTACTCCAGGATCGTACCAGTCAGCAACAATCAAGGAACCATCAGGAGCAATACTTACATCTGAAGGACGAAACCATTGGTCATGGGCTCCTTTTACGATATTAACTATTCTGGCGGTATATCCTGCTCCATTTTTCTTAACAGGATAAGATCTTACCACATTCGGACCCGGATCAGAGTGAATGATTTGATTTTGAAAGGGTTCTGGCAGTAAGTTGCCTTCATAAAGTAAAATACCTGTAGGTGAACCCGCTCCTGTCTGTAAAAGATTGGGTACCACTCCGGGATCGTTGAGATGCCAATGGCGTAAAGGGATAGAATCCTCCAAATTCGTTCTTTTTGACTGCCAGCTTGCACCGCTTAGCTCATCTTTATAGCCATAATTGCCATATTCCATCACATAATTGATTCGGACACCCCGGTTGCCGTCATCGTCATTATCGCTTTGCCAGATAGTTCCGTAACTATCTACCGCAAGCTCAAAATTATTTCTGAAATTATGCCCAAGGCATTCTACATTTGAGCCATCCGGATCAGAACGGAAAACCATTCCTTCACGATACTTTCCTGGCCCAATTTCATCACCATCCTGATCTAGAACAACCTTGTTGTTTTTATCTTTTAGCGTTAGTCCTGAATTGCCAAAATTGAAATATAATTTACCATCAGGTCCGAATGTAAAGGAGTGCATACCATGATCATGTTGTGCGCCTCCAATTCCCTGGAAAAGTATCTCTTTGCGATCTGCCTTATCATCACCGTCATCATCATAAAAAATCCAAACGTATGGACTTTGAGATATAATGACCCGATTTCCTAAAACAGCGATACCTAAAGGGGCATTTATTTCAGGACCCTGGTAAAATACTTTGCTAGTTTCGAGAGAGCCATTTCCATCCTTATCTTCTAATATTAGGATCCGGTCACCTTCTATTCTTGGCTTGTTATTGTTAATTTGGAAACGATAATTATAAGCTTCAGTTACCCATACTCTCCCGCGTTCATCCACATCAATATTTGTTGGGTTAGTTAAGGTAGGTTCTGTGGCCATGGTTTGGATTTTCAAACCGGAGCTGATAACAAGGCCTTTTAAAGCATTTGAAGATAACCGTTTCTGATTTTCAGTAAGTATGGTGTCGGCCAGGTCATAAACCTGATGTGAACTGGCGGAACTACAAGCCTTAATCAGCAGGATAGTTGTGATGATTAACAAAGCCAGTGTTATTGAAAACAGATTTCTTTTCATGCTTAGGTTTATATTTATATTCAGAATTATTGCTTAATCATGATCTTGCGATATTCAACTTTCATAGGAGGACCAACATGTACCTGAATACCTAAGACTCCTTTTGATTTACCGTTAACCTTATCATTATCAGTAACATCACTCATTAAAATACCGTTTATGTAGTGTTTTAAACGATTTCCTTTTGCCACTAAGCGACTCGTGTTCCAATCTTCACTTTTTATTTTTTGCAACAATGCATTTGTATCTCCTAACGAACCAGTAACACTAAGGTCGGTCCATGCATTGTTTTTGATTTTTGATTGAACAGATTCTTGCGCGTTTTCTGCATTTTGAGCTTTTATCGTTGTTATTTGTCCGCGATAAGCCAAAGTTGTTCTGCCACGCTCTTCATAATTTTGTCCGGTATAATTATTGGCGCCATCAATATCCAGCTGATATCCTTTAACAGCAAATGGAAGATCCTTCAGTTCTTCACTCCGGTAATTGATTCCACTATTACCTGCCTTACTGATCTTAAACTCTAAACTAAGCTCAAAGTCAGCCGGTGTTCCGCCACGCCAAATCAAAAAGGAATTACGTTTGAGTAGAGTAGCAGGTGTGATCTCCCCAACAATGCTTCCGTTCTCCACCCGCCAGTACGTTGAATCACCTTCCCAACCATTCAGGGTTTTTCCATCAAATATGGAAACAAATCCTTTTTGAAGTATGCCGGTATGGTCAGCCACTTTATAGCTGACAAGGATTAAGGATAGAGCCAGAATGCCTGTCATGAAGAATCCCTGTAGTGTTTTAATATTTTTATACATGATTATCAGCTATAAAATGGATGATATTAGGTTTTGAATTTATATACTATTTTATTTTTTACGTTCAGGTTAGATGTTTTTCCAGCTTCTGGATGTGGCAGATTCAATTACAGCCTGACAAACTTTTTGTGTTTCCAATGCTTCCTGGAAGGTAGGTGAGCATGGCTCTCCTGTTTCCAGACTTTTTAAAAAATCAGCAACCTGGTGTACAAACGTATGTTCATATCCAATTGAAAGTCCGGGAACCCACCATTTATTCATATAGGGTTGATCTCCATCAGTGACATGAATAGAACGCCAGCCACGAACAATGGAATCATCTGAATGATCGAAATATTCTAAGCGATTTAAGTCGTGGAGGTCCCAGCGAATAGAAGCATGTTCTCCATTTATTTCAAAGGTGTATAATGCTTTATGTCCGCGAGCATATCTGGTAGATTCAAAAAGACCTAATGAACCATTATTAAAATGGCAGTGAAAGAGACATGCATCATCAATTTCTACTTTTTCCATTTTACCGGTTAACTGGTGCATGCGTTCTTTAATGAAGGTTTCAGTCATTGCGGAAACATCTTTAATACCCCCATTTAACCATATTGCGGTGTCGATACAATGTGCCAAAAGATCGCCAGTTACCCCAGATCCTGCAGCATCAATGTCCAATCGCCATAATGCTTCGCCACCTTGTGGCAGATCAGCATTGATTGTCCAGTCCTGAAGGAAATTAGCTCTGTAATGAAAGATCTTTCCCAATTTGCCTGAGTCAATGATTTGCTTGGCTAAAGTAACGGCAGGAACACGACGATAATTATACCAGACCGTATTTTTGACACCTGTTTTTTCAATGGCTTTAACCATTAATTCTGCCTCGACTAAAGTTCTGGCAAGTGGTTTTTCACAAAGGATCATTTTACCTGCTTCTGCAGCTGCGATGGCAATTTCTGCATGCATATTATTGGGTGCGCAGATATCAACCGCATCAATATCGTCGCGGGCAATCAGTACTTTCCAATCTGTTTCAACAGATTCATAACCCCACTGATCGGCGAATGCCTGTACCTTATCTTTATTACGTGAGCAGACTGCCTTTAAAACCGGACGATAGGTCAGCTCCGGAAAAAAATCACTTACACGTTTATAGCCATTTGTATGGGTACGGCCCATGAAACCGCATCCGATCAAACCAATTCTTAATTCTGTTTTATTAGTCATTGTATTCGTTGAAAATTTATATTATTAAAGTACTTAAGACCAGCAATTTAAGTTGCGCACTTTGATCATTGCCGATAAAATATCATTCCATGTTTTTTGCTCATTCAGTACGGCATTAGGGAACATACATCCATCCCAGCAAATGTGCTTAAATGCTTTTGTCAGTTCACCATTTTCATTCCGAAGCCAATGACCTGCATCTACGGCAATGTTTAATCTGCCGTTAGGATCTGTTGCCTGGCAATGTCGGCCAGTTTTATCGTGGGAGCCTGATCCATAAGCGGTACCATCATTCTGAGCCACATGAAAATCAAGGGTCCATGGACGTAAAGCTGCTGTTAATTTTTTAAGCCCTTCTGTCAGTGCTTCCCGGTCATCCCACTGATAATCGGCAGGTAAGATGCGATGCTCAGGTGCATTGTATCCCAGAAGATATAAAAAAGTATGGGACATATCTGCCTGAAAGCCAATATTTGGGCGATCTACAGCTTCCAGGGTATCCAGCATAGCTTTCCAGCTATGCATTCCGCCCCAGCAAATTTCACCTTCAGCGGCTAATTTTTCGCCATAATCTGCTGCCACATCACAAGCTTCACGGAAAGTCTGAGCGATAAGTTTGGTATTATTTACCGGATCTGCAGCCCAGCTTTCAACACTGCTTGCAGAATCAATTCGGATGATGCCATATGGGCGAACACCCATTTCCTTGAGTTTTTGACCGTAAATACATGATTTACGTACCTGGTCCACAAAGTTTGTACGATCTTCTTTGGTCCCCATTGCCGGTCCGCCCCAAATTGGTGCAACCAGACTGCCAATCACTAAATTATGTTTACTTACCTGATCAGCCAATCTTTTAATACCATCCAGATCATCTAAGTTTATTGAGGGGTCAAAAAGACCGACATCAACACCATCAAACTTAACACCGTTGACTTCTGCAGCTGCGGTCATTTCCAGCATTTTCTCTAATGAGATTGGTGGTTCTGAATCAGGACCTTTACCCACAATACCAGGCCATGTGGCATTGTGAAGTTTTGGATAAGAATTCTCAGTCATATTCAAAAAGTATATATAAATTATAAAATAAGATCCGGATTTTCTGGACCAAAATGTTTGAGTATTACAATAGGATCGGTCTTCGATGGGTTGCTAATGCGAACACCATCTAAGGCCGCTTTTTCACTCACAAAGAATTCATCGTCAGTAAGTTGACCAAAACGGATCAGTGCAGGAGTTTCAATATCCCAAACCCCGAATTTTCCATGTCCCTGCATCACGATCATCCCATAACAGGCACTATCTTTTATTGTTACTGTTTGCCCCGGTAAAACGGTTAGCTCTTTTGCACTAAATGCTGCAGACCGATAGCAAATCCAATTTTCGATATATCCTTCAGCCTCCATTTCTTTCAATGGTTTTACGGGCTTTGGCATCATGAAACGAGTTTCCAAAATATTTGGATTCACATTTAAGTCCCAATCAATAACTTCCATCAGCTGGTCATAGTCTCCAATTCTATCTTTGGGAGTTCCATTCCACAATAATTCTTCAGGAATGATCGCTTCATTTACCAATGATTGGTACATCGCAAAAACATCTGATGCTTTCTGAGGCTCATAGGTACACATACTTCCAGGTGCGTGTAGCATCCCTGGAGGAACATCCCACCCGGTTCCAGGCTCTAGTTTAAATGCCTGTGAGTATGTTGTTAGTTTATTGTCGCCTTTGGTGAAATTAACCAGGCATTCACGAATCTGTTCTTTAGTGGTACCCGGAGCAATTCCAAAAAAAGTATAAGGGAAGTCGCCACCATGGTTATTTAGTTGAGGTGGAAAATAATAAGCTTCAGGCTTACCTTTCTGGCCGATTTTTGCAGCATGTTCATCATTATGATGGATATGATGAGGCAGGGGACCCATATTGTCAAAAAACTTGGAATACATGGGCCAACTTTTGTGTTCATCCCATAAACGATCTCCAATTATTTCCGCTTTAAGCTCATCAATGGCATCTTTCAATAAAAATTGTTCGTCTTTACCACCTTCATTGAAAACTACAGCGCTTAATCCTTCGTTTTTACTGGTCAAAGGTCCGTTTTGTGCTGGTGTTGTGGAAGAGAGCCAACGTTCATCAATGCCACCTCTCTGTCCTCCTAGTACATAATAATCATCTGGGTGCAACTTGATCCTTCTTCCAGGTACACAAAATGAACGTGGTACCCAGGTAGGAGCTAACCTTAATATTCCTTTTCCTTGTTCTAATGCTTTCTTTGCTAAACTCATATTCTAATTTAAATGTTTTTTAAGGCTTAATGCGGATTTATATCAGCCTGTTTATTATTAAATACTTCTATTTCTAAGTCATAATTTCTTGTCTCTCCTGGAGCCAATTGAATTAATTCATTCTGACGCCTGGCCCGGCTTTGTCCGATTGGCGGATTTGTTCCTGGCTCTAGTCCTACAACATATTCACCTTTCCCAAAATGCTGCCAATTGGTTAAGCAGGGAAATTGTTTTTTCTGAAATTTCAGGTTGACTCGTAATCCGAGTCTGGAATTCTCAAGTCCGCAATTACAAAATCCATCATCATCTGATTCAAGATCAATAAAAGCAACTTCCTCACCACTACCCTGATGATCATCGAGTGGAGGCGGACAAGTCTTAAAATCATTTCCTTCGCTGAATATTTTATTTGGATTACCATCGCGGACCTTCCATGTGCCATTCCATAGTATTTTTGTGCCCTCATCAATTAATGGCCAGCCAAAATTACAGTGATATAAAAGCATGTGTGCTGCATCTATATTGCCTTTGTTGATCACTTCATCATGAATGCGGATCACTGATTTCCCAAGGGTTGCAGAAATGGTACGTCTCAGTTCCAGCCTGCTGCCAAGTGCCTGCGACTGTCTGATAATTCCCGTTATACTCATATCCATTTTTCCCGATAGGGGATCTGGCTGTATGATCGACTCAATTTCTGCAGGAATATTGCTAATCTCACCATGAATTCCGCGTTCACCAAATTCATCGCTTTCTGGTCCGCCAACATGACTCAATCCGCAGGTAACGAGCAATCCACCACCAAAGGTTTTCAGCCAGTCTATGCTTTTATCAGACATGGGCTGTGCAGAAGTAATTCCTGAATGGCTTAACCAGGCCAGGCTATGCTCATTATAAAAAGTATCAGCAATATCCATGGCACGATCAATTACCACCTTGAAGCGCAAGCCAGTTCCGGTATTAATCCATGCGATGCGGGTACCACGACCTGCACCATTATCTATCACAGAGGTTTCAATACCTCCCAACTGGGCGGCATTAGATATTTTATTATGCCATGAATGATGTATCAAACTTAGATCTCCTGATATTTATTTAATACTCTTTGGCTTATAGATCGCATGATCTTTATTTGATCCTGACATCAAATATGCCATCAGATCTTTCAGTTCTTCCTTATTCAAGCCATTGATCATACCTGGGTACATAGAAGAAACATCCGAAACTCTTGTTCTTGCCACATTTATCTTTAGTACCTCGCGCAAGGTTTGTGGAGCAAATGGATTCTGAGAGATATAATATTTTTCTGTGTCTTCATTTTTAAGTCTACCAATGACTACACTTCCATCTTTCTGGTAGAAAGCGGTGTATGCATATTGATCAGATATTACTTTATTGGGTTCAAGAATTGACTCTAGAATATCTCTGGCAGAAAAACGTGTTCCCAATTGGGTAAGTGCAGGGCCAACAGCACCACCTTCGCTTTTCATAGTATGGCAGGAAATACATTGGGTTGCGCTAAATAGCATTTTGCCTTGCTCAAAGTTTCTGTCTGTGGAGTCGTTCTGTACAAATTTTAAGGCTTCTTCTATTTTCCAGGTCCTTCCAGGACCTTTAGGGCTTCCGGCACTGGCTAGTTTCATACCATTTTTAGTTAGTAATTCATTGCCCGAAATTTTATTATAGTGTTCGAATTGATTCTGAGGGAGATTAGCTAAAGCAATTTTGCGCGCTTTATCGATAAAGCCAATAAAACTATTACCCCCTTTATAACCAAATGCGGCATAATACCATTTGAAATATTTTCCCCTTAATTCTGTTGTCCAGCCATTTTTTGCTTCACTTAATGCGGTTACGTAATAGATCTGCTGTGCAGGTGGGGTTTTAGCTAACATTCCTGCAATGTCAAGTCCGTATTGTGGATTACGCAGGATTAAGTCTGAAGACTGCATGAAAGTTTTTTGGTCATCCACGTCCAGTATGACTCCATCAAGTAAGGCCATTGTTTTTTGAACAACTAAAGGGTCATCTAAGGCTACTAAAACCTTGCTGAAAGAACGATTCAATTCATTGCTTTTTGCAGGATAAAATTGATTCAAATAAGTACTTAATTTAATTTTTTCAGTATCAACGGGTTTACCCATTCTTGAAATGAGTAACTCATAGGCTCTTAAAACGTCTATTTGTTGAGATTCTGGTAATAAATTGTAATTTATCTTCATCAATGCATTGATCATCCTAACTTGTAAACCTCTGTTGCCAGTTCTGGCCAAAGCAATCATGGCTTGAGTAAGTATCTGCGGGTCTTTTTCAATGAATGCTCTTTCCTGCCATTGACTAATAGGCTGGTGCTCCATGGCAATTCGGGCAGCATAGCGAATAAAACGATCTTTGTTTTTCATGTTTGGCCAGGCAAGAGCTATTGCTTTTGCATTTGGTGCTCCATGGAAGGTCTCCAATTGTCTTCTTAAATTTCGTGCCTGTAAAATATCCGCTGATGTTTTTGAAATTATTGGAGCATTAGGCAATTTATTGTCGCCATAATATACACGATACAGGTCTGAATCCAGTTTTCGGCCACCTGTTAAAAAGTACATCGCTCCATCTGGTCCGATGATACCATCTGTTAAAGGAAGTGGTGCACCTGAAATAAATTCTTCTGCCGTTGCTTTATAGGAAGATCCGCTAGGGTTAAGTTGAACGGCATAAATTATACCAAAACTCCAGTCGAAGGCAAACAGGCCTTTACGATATTTTTCTGGGAAACGCGCATTATTACCACTGAAAAGGCTGGTAGGGGAGCCTTGTCCGATATTTAGTATAGCAGGTAAATTATCCGGATACGCAGGCGACCATTTGCTATTTCCTGTGCGCCATCCAAACTCGCTTCCGCTTGTAGAGTGGCTGATACGTGTAGGCCTGTACCATGGCATACCAAAATCCCATTCCATGTCAGCGTCATATACAAACATATCGCCAACCTCATTAAAGGCAAGATCGAATGCATTTCTGTAGCCAGCACTGATTAATTCCCAATTTGTTCCTTCAGGATTAATTTTTACGACGAAACCTCCAGGTGCATAACGATCATTTGCATGCCCATTCGGATCTTTTATTAATGGAAATAAATTATCTTCCTGCCATGTTTCGGGTAAACGATAGGCTTCCATTTTTGGAACATCTACGTGATTTCCGGCAATAAGGTGAATAGATTTCTGATCGGGAGAAATTACCATACTGTGCGGTCCATGCTCACCACCGGGTGTAACCAGATCTTTTAATAATGTAATTTCATCGTACTGGTCATCGTTATTGGTATCCTTAAGGCGATATAGGCCACTTCCTTTGGCCATCGAGGTATCACTTTTATGGTTAACCATTACGTAGAGGCTGTTAAATGCATATAATAAGCCTTGAGCATATCCCATTTTTATCTTTGCTGAAGAGGTATCTCCTGCAATTTTTAGCTCTAGTTTTTCTACGATTACTTTAGATTTAACAGCATCTGTTCCAATTGGAGGAATGGTTAATCGGTATAAATAGCCGTATTGATCACAAGCGATCATTCTGCCCTTATTATCGAAGGTCATGGCAACCCATGAACCATTTTTGCTCTCAGACGGGCTATAAAGGTGTTCTGCATTAAAATTTGGCTGTAGCTTAAGCTTTTCAACTTTTGGATCTAATTCTCTGATCCGTTCCCTGGAAGTTTCCTTAACATTATCAATAAAAGAGATCCCCAAAAAAAAGACGATCACTAGCAATCCTGCCAGTTTTAAATACGTGTTCCGATTCATAATTTTATGTGCTGTTTTTGTTAAAGTAGTTTAAATATAAAATTGATTTTTGAGATAGAACTCAAATTACTTTGATCATGGTTTCTGATTAAAAAATACATATAAGCCATCCTTGCCCGCAACCACAATATCTTTTCTACCAGTTTTATGCAAATCAGCAAGGACGAAATAAACTCCTGTGCCCTTTCCTTCACCAAAGGGGCCATAACTAATCACGTTTTTTGTAAATGATTCGCCATTCCATTTAAAAAAATAAAGGCCGGGAGACTCATTATCGCCTGCATCTTTACCATTGTGCGCACGGTAACGCTTGCCGGTAATAAGCTCTAGTTTTCCGTCATTGTCAATATCCACCCATTCCATCGTATGAAACTGTGAATGGTATGGATCAATCGGATGCTTGATAAACTTAAGCGATTTTCCATCTTTTTTCTGTTCATACCAGTAAAGTCCATATGAATGACCATGGCCTGCAATTATATCATTTAATCCATCCTGGTTAACATCTGCAACGATAATTGGAATACTGGCATCCATGAGATTAAAGTCGGGGTGGAAGGCCCATGCTTTATTCTCCCGGTCTTCAGGAGCCTCATACCAGCCCTCAGCAACAATGAAATCTCCCCTTCCATCACCATTGATATCGCCAAAACCTAAGCCGTGACCATGCTTTTCAGCTACTTGTGTTTTTATAAACTGGCCTAATGCTTTTTTGTTATTATCCCGTTTTAAGGTATAATAAGCCAAAGGATTTCCTGGGGTATTTGGAACAATTTCATCAAACCCGTCTCCATCTACATCCCAAGCCCGTGTAGTTTCTATATTGCCAGTAAGGGCAATATCCACTTGAGCCCATTCCTGGTCTTTACCTGGATTTTTTCTCCATCGAAGTGTTTTGCTAAACCATCCACCGGTTATAAAATCTATTTTGCCATCACCATCTACATCAAGAGGTATGGTCGAAAAATCATCGTAGTATTCACCTACCCGTTCTACATTCCCAATGAAATGACGATTTAGAAATGAGGGCCCCTCATACCAATAACTTCCTGAAACAATATCAATATTTTGATCTCCATTCACATCAAAAACACCAACAGATTCTGCACTTTCTGATGCAATCAGTTGCTTTTTGAATGTGAGTTCTGAAACAGCTTGAAAAGAAAATAATGGCAGAATACTTATACCAATAAAAACTTTTGTAAAATGAAAAAACCTTCCTGAAGCCATCAAAATTGAAATTATTTTTATGTATTGAATTATTTAATAGTGTTTTCTAAATATAGATTTTGATTGCCAAACCTTCGCATGTAAAATGCATTGAATTTCCGGTATTTGCTTTTTATATAATTAAATATAGAATAAATTGGGAAAACAATATCAGGTGATCGATATCAAATGCAAAATATAAATTAAATATCAACTGTCTGTCCTGACCTGTCATGCTTTTGGTTTTAAATTCAGGCAGTTACAAATTTGTACCTCTTACTACTGTCCTGCAGACAGCGTAACAGGTTAATGTTATGTGAACAATCTCATTTCAGCTTTCCCTAAGCCATCTGGAGTGGTATAAAATGGACGCTTTTCTACAACATAATGTGCATCTTCAGCAATACCAAGAGCATGGTAGATTGTTTGATGGATCTGTTCGATCATGATAGGATTTTCAACGGTTTTGCAGGGACGTTCATCTGCTGTTTTGCCATAAACGCTTCCTTTTTTAATTCCTCCGCCAAACATTAATATCGAACATCCATCGGTAAAGTGGCGGTGCATACCGTAGTTTTTGATGTCTTGAATAATATCGGGTTGAGCTACCTGCTCTTCAACCTTAAGGTCGGGCCGGCCTTCAACCATCATATCTCTGCTGAATTCACT
>JBIIWE010000019.1:0-12249 GCA_044339075.1 Daejeonella sp.
CCAATTCAGGTCTGCCGCCGAGTCATTTAGCGCAGCTCTTAAACCAGAATTAGCTGAGACTCCACCTGCAATCGCAATTCGTTGTATATTATATTGGACAGATGCCTTCTTAAGCTTATTCAATAAAATAGAAATGATTCTTTCCTGAACAGAGGCGCAAACATCAAAAAGATTATTTTTTAAAAAATCCTGATCTTCCTTTAACCTGTCACGTACAAAATACTTGATTGATGTCTTTAATCCGCTAAAGCTAAAATCCAAGCCCTGGATCTGAGGTTCAGGAAATTTAAATGCAAACTTATTTCCTTGTTGTGCATATTTATCAATTAGTGGCCCACCCGGATATGGCAAACCAAGCAGTTTTGCTGTTTTATCAAATGCCTCACCGGCAGCATCATCAGTTGTCTGACCTACAATTTCCATGTCAAAATGATCTCTGACAAGCACAATCTGAGTATGTCCACCAGAAACAGTAAGACATAAAAATGGGAAAGAAGGCTTATCATCGGCAATAAAATGAGCGAGAATGTGTGCTTGCATATGATTTACCTCTATTAGTGGAAGTCCATTTGCGAGTGCAAATGCCTTTGCGAAAGAAGTACCAACTAAAAGAGAACCTAATAATCCAGGACCACGAGTAAAAGCTACCGCATCAATCTCATTTTTATGTATTTTTGCATCAGAAATCGCCTGATGAACAGCGGGAATTATATTTTGCTGATGAACCCTGGAGGCCAGCTCAGGAATAACACCGCCATAATTTTGATGGACAACCTGGTTGGCAATAATGTTGGAGCGAATTTTGCCATCAACACAAATTGCTGCGGAAGTATCGTCACAAGAAGATTCAATGCCCAGGATGATTGCCAAAACTATAGAGTTAGATTGTTATAGATTATATAAAAAACAAATTTATCAAAAAAGCGCTAAAAATAATCCTTTGGATACTAGCAACATTTTTATTGCTGCTCATTGTACTTATTTTCTCGCTGCAATATAAGCCTGTACAAACTTATATTGCAAAAAAAACAGCGGAATACCTATCCACAGAGCTGAATACAACGGTCTATGTTGGAGGTTTACACATTAAACCCTTTAAATCCCTGGTACTCGACACATTGTATGTTGAAGATCGTGAAAAAGACACCCTGTTATTCTCACCCAAATTTACAGTTGATTTAAATTTCATTTCTTTAAAACTGAGAAAGATATCAGTAAATACTGTCCAAATGGACAATGGAAAAATCTATTTGAAAAAATATAAGGATAAAACTACAAATGTGGCCTTTATCATCAACTATTTCGATACTGGTAAAAAAACACCTAAAAAGAAAACCGGCAAACCCTTTGACTTTATTCTGAATAAAATCGTTTTAAACAATATCGCATTCAAATACAAAAACTTAAATAATAACAAGCCTGTCAATGGAATAAACTTTAACGACATCTATTTAAACAACTTCAGCAGTACGATTCTTGATCTAGATACTAAAAAGCACCTGGTTAGTTTGAGGGTGAAAAATATGACCTTCAAAGAGAAAAGTGGATTTTATTTAAAGAACCTGACCACCAATGCCACAATAGATACCAATCAGATGGAGTTCAGGGATCTACTTCTTGAAACACCGGACAGTAAATTAAGGAATTACTTACTTTTCAGGTATTCAAAATTCAAAGATTTCGGACAGTTCATCAGCAAGGTTTATCTGAAATCAGATTTTAGGAATACTCAAATAAACAGTTCTGACATTGCCTATTTTTCACCGAATCTGGCTAAATCATCTGTCATTTTTCAGCTCAAGGGAAAAGTATCCGGATATGTAAATGACTTGAAGGCAAAGGGCCTGACCATCCAAACCGGGCAGGCTAGTTACGTAAAAGGAGATTTTTCAATAAAAGGCCTCCCATTGATCAAAGAAACACTAATGGACCTAAATTTTGAACAGGTTTCTACTAATAAGCAGGATATTGATTTTATTCTGGCACGTGCCACAGGTTCAAAAAAATCAATCATCCCCGAGTTTGTAAACAAATTGGGCACCATTAACTTCAAAGGCAGATTTACTGGGTTTATCAATGATTTCATATCCTTCGGCGAGTTTAAAACCAAGGCGGGTCGCCTGGTAACTGATATCAACATGAAGATTGATAAAAATTCTGTTCCTACTTATAGTGGGACAATAAAGGCTTTTGACTTTAACATCGGCGACGTATTGGGCAGAAGTGATCTTGGAAGAACTACGCTCACTGCCACAATTTCTGGTAAAGGTTTCAAAATCAACAGTCTGCAGGAAAAGATCAAATCAGACGTAAAATATTTTGACTATAATGGTTACAGGTACAGTAATATAAAGGTTGATGGCAACTTTATCAATAAGATATTCAATGGGCAGATTAAAGTAGACGATAGTAATCTGGAACTTGATTTCGATGGCAATATTAATCTGAATCCACAAAGACCCATTTTTACTTTTCATGCAATGATCAGAGGTGCTAATTTGCACAAACTGAATTTCGTGAAGGATACTATTCGGTTTGATGCAGAATTAAAAACAAATTTTTCAGGCTCCAATCTGGAAAATATTGAAGGCTCTGTTGCCTTAAGCAAAATTCAATTAACTAATCCACAAAATTCTTTCATTGTTGATTCTGTCAATTTGAAAGCTATTGGAACTGGATCAGAACGCTCATTAAATATAGATTCGGATATACTCGATGCCAGCATCAAAGGGCAATATGACCTAAAAGCATTGCCTTCCTATTTCAAATCGGTGGCAAGCAGATATATTCCTTCACTGGGATTGAAATTTGCAACAACTGGCAAACAGAATTTCGAATTCAGTTTAAACATTAAGTATTTTGATCCGATAAGTATGTTATTGATTCCAGACCTGAAAGTTCCGGAACAAGCAAACTTCAATGGCAAGTTTGTTTCATCAGAAAACATTGCCAATTTAAATGGATTTATTAAGTTGATACAATACAAAAAAATTAAGATCAATGACCTGATCATTGATGAGAGTACTTCAGATAAGGCAATGAACCTGTTCATTACCTCCGACAGAGTTGACCTTTCTGACAGCCTTTATATCAAAAATGTCAACATTGCGAATATCCTTAGAAATGATAGTTTAAGTCTGAATATAAAACTTTCCGACAAAAATGCGATCAACCAGCTGGATTTAAACTCATTGGTAGAATTTAAAACAGAAGGAGAGGAAAGAATTCGCTTAAGTGTTTTACCATCTGATGTAATTATTAACAAAGAGATTTGGAAAATTCAGGAAAAAGTCAGTTTCAGCTTTGATGAAGGAAGAGAGAAAGATCAGGCATTTAGCTTATTCAGGCGAACAAAAATTTCCGGTTTTGAGCTTTTCAAGGACAATCAAATGCTAACTATTGATGGCATCATCTCAAAGAATCCTGAAGATAAGTTACTCATAGGTTTCAATACGTTTAAACTTACCACATTTAATTCCCTTACTAAACCAAAAGGGATAACATTAAATGGGACACTAAATGGAGAGGCCGCTCTTTCCGGACTGGGAGGAACTCCCAATTTAGAAGCTGGAATTAAGATTGATAGTCTTAATTTAAATAATATAGGTATTGGAGACCTTAACATGACTGCAGGGCTTGATAATGCATCAAAACTCATCCATGTCAAAATGGACATCGTAAACAAAGGTAAAACTACTCTGGATATAGAAGGAACTTACAATGCCAATAGTGATCAAAATTTGCTGGACATGAATGTCTTGATGAAGGACAATGATGTGGCCCTTTTTCAGCCTTTACTTAAAAAACTAGTTTCAAAAATGTATGGAAAGGTATCTGCTGAACTTACCATAAGTGGAAAACTTAATAATCCCCAAATCAACGGCAATCTTTCCTTAAATGAAGCAGGAATGACCGTAAATTATCTAAAAACTCCTTATAAAATTACTGATAAAGTTGGCGTTGAAAATAGCGTTATCAAACTAACAAACCTCAAATTAAAAGACATTAAAAACAATGAAGCTATTGCTAATGGAACTGTTGATATGTCCAATCCCAATAATCCAGAGATCCATTTAGACATTCAGGCTACTAATTTTATGGCTCTGAATACAACATCCAAAGACAATCCACTTTATTATGGAGTAGCATTTGGTAGCGGAGCCTTTAGCTTTAATGGTCCAACAAATGATATGAGGATTATTATTAACGCAAAAACAGAGCCTGGAACAATTTTTAACATACCACTAAACTCATCCGCTACAGTGAGTAAAACTGATTTCATCACTTTTGTAGACAAGGATTCATCATTAAACAAGCCAAAAGAGACTTCCTTTAAAGGACTTACGATGGACTTCGATCTTCAGGTTGATGAAGATGCAGAAGTTAATATATTCACAGATCTGGGTAGATTATCTGGCCGGGGCAAGTCACAGCTCAGTTTAAATATCACTAGTCTTGGAGACTTTGAGATGTATGGTGATTACCTGATCAGCAGTGGTAAATTCCAGTTTACCGCACAGGACTTCATTAACAAGCTCTTTAAAATTAGTGAGGGCGGTTCAATCCGCTGGACCGGAAATCCTGTGGAGGCTGCTATAAACCTAAAAGCTCTATATGAAGTTCGTGCTGGTATTGGTCCGCTGTATTTAGCAGCCGGACGCCCAACACAAAACAATCAGAAAGTAGCTGCTGAGGCGGTCATGAATCTTAGCGGACCACTACTTAGCCCAAATATTGCTTTCGACATCAATTTCCCTGCTAATGCGTATATCAAAGATGAATTGCAGTCCTATCTGAGTGATGTAAATAATACCAATCAGCAGGCATTGAGTTTAATTGTAAGAAGGTCATTTGCCGGAAGTGCCGACCAAAGCAATGGAATTGGAGGTATCGCAACTTCAACATTCATCAGTGCTGGATCAGAATTGTTCTTCAATCAGCTGAATACTATTCTAACACAATCATTGAACCTGAATTTTGTAGATCTGAATATTCGGTCATTCAATGAAGCAAGTGCATCACTCCGATTTTTAAATGACCGTTTGATACTTACTGGTGGTGTGACGGATAGAACAAACAATACACGTTCATTTTCCGACTTTTCAGTTATTGGAGGAGGGTCGCTTGTTGCTCATGATGTAGAAGCATTATATCTGATCAAAAAGAATGGAGATCTTGTCCTCAGAGCATCAAACAAGTTGAATAACAATAGCTTCCTGAGCAACCTATCCAATGATGATTATGTTAGTGCAATAGGTTTGGTGTATCGTAGAGATTTTGACAGCTTTAAAGAGCTCCTTGGTATTCTTATAGGAAACAAAAGAAAAGAAGAACGCGAAAAAAACGATCAAAAACCTGTTCAGGATATTAATGCCATAAAACCCGAAGAATCAGAGCCTAAAAAAGATTGAAAAAATCAACTATTCTTCATGATAGAATGACCCATCTTATCACGTTTTGTTTTCAGGTATAGTTCGTTATGAATATTGGATTTAATTTCAATAGGGATATTAGATACTACCTCTAAGCCATATCCAATTAAGCCAGAACGTTTGGTTGGGTTATTTGACATCAACCTCATTTTATTAATCCCAAGGCTTCTTAATATCTGGGCACCAATACCATAATCACGCTGATCCATCGGGAATCCCAACTGCAAATTTGCATCTACTGTATCCAAACCATTTTCCTGAAGATTATAAGCATGCAACTTATTGATCAGTCCGATACCGCGACCTTCCTGATTCATGTAAATGATCACTCCTTTACCTTCCTTCTCGATCATTTCCATTGCTTTATGCAACTGAGGACCACAATCGCAACGGCATGAACCGAAAATATCACCGGTAATACATGAACTATGAACTCGTACAAGAACCGGCTCACCTTCATCCCAGCTTCCTTTTATCAGAGCAAGATGCTGATCGCCAGTAGTTATTTGTGTATAAGCAACCATTTCAAAATCACCCCACTGGGTAGGTAATTTAACGGAAACCTCTTTTTTTATCAAAGATTCTGTTTTTAACCTGTAAGAGATCAAATCCTTTATACTGATTATCTTTAGATCAAATTGTTTGGCAATGATCAGAAGATCGGGTAATCTTGCCATTTCCCCATCTTCCTTCAATATTTCAACCAAGACACCAGCAGGTTCAAGTCCCGCCATGCTGGCAAGATCAACAGCTGCTTCAGTATGGCCTGCTCTACGCAAAACACCACCGTGCTTGGCTATTAATGGAAATATATGACCCGGACGGCCCAATTCTTCAGGAGTAGTTTTAGGGTCGATAAGTGCAAGTATAGTTTTTGAACGATCCGAAGCAGAGATTCCCGTTGTACATCCATGCCCGATAAGATCCACAGAAACTGTAAAATTAGTCTCAAAAGCTGCAGTATTATTTCCAACCATTAAATCCAGTCTCAATTCCTTACAACGTTCTTCAGTTAAGGGAGCACAGATCAATCCACGGCCATGAGTAGCCATAAAGTTTATTATTTCGGGTGTTGCATTGGAGGCTGCTGTTAAAAAATCACCCTCATTCTCTCTGTCCTCATCATCAACAACAATAATAACCTTACCCTCTTTAATATCGTTTATTGCTTCTTCAATTGTATTGAACATATTTTTTGGATTGTTTAGCGAGCGGTTTCAAAATGGATAATAAAAAAAATACCTATCCAATGCAACCGACGTAATTAGGCCATAAATTTAAGTATTTTTTTGCACCTACGATTTCATATCCATTTAAATCCGTCAATGCTTTGCAATAAAAATTTAGAAATTATTCCCGGTTCTTAGCAAAAAGTCGTTTAAACCATCGCTTATAAAAATCAAGATCGAAAAGTGCCGAATCAACTGTTGCTTTATAGGTAAGAAAAATCCCCAAAGGAGTCAAAGTAAAGATCGCGATCCACATCCCAATAAATGGGGTTAGCTTGCCTTCCTTAACTGATTTCTCACCAATGGTTGAAATAATATGGTAAAGCAGAAAAAATAATACTGACATTACTACAGGCAATCCCAGTCCTCCCTTTCGAATAATCGCTCCTAATGGTGCACCGATAAAGAAAAGAACAAGACAAGACATTGCTAATGTGAATTTTCTGTTTAATTCAATTAAAAATCCCCGCATGCGCAAATCATTATCATCAATAAACAATTCTTTGCGGCTTAAAATATCTTTTATAGATCTAATCTGATCTTTGGCTGTCTGGACAGATCGGATTCTTTTATCTGCAGGAATGATCTCCAATACATTTTTATACTTTTTATTGACCTTTAACGGTCCTTTGGGATTCAATGAGTCGGTACGATATGTACGTGCAAGGAGTGTAAGATCTCTATACGTTGAACGAAGATTACTATCCCCTTTGAGTTCAAAGGAATCTCTGTAAAAGTTAAGCTGTTTTAAATTGAGCATAGCATAATTAGACTTGAACAATTCTTCGTCAGTACGTTTTAGCTGAAAACCCGACAAATCAAATTTTTGCTCAGTTTCCTTAAATTCTGTCCGCATAAGCCTTTGCCTTGGATTATATGCTCCCGTTGAGCCGGGGGTCTCCTCATAACGCTTACCATTCTTAAGCTTCAGGACCAGAAGCTGATCATCATCAGTGATGAACATCTGCCCTTCTTTAGCCATCAGCACATTGATATTACCGCTGGTTGTATTTCGTTCATAGATAAGGACGTCGTGTAGCGTTTGATCGGGATCCTTTTTCTTTACACGAATAGAATACCCAGGAATACTGTTATTGAAGATTCCTTCTTTAATTAAGAATGCTGCCTTTTGATTTCGAACATCATATAATAAAGAACCCATTTTCAGATTGGCAACAGGTAGCATATAATCAGAAAAAAGAAAGGCAGCAACACTGAGCATGCTCACGCCAATGATTAAAGGCATCATTGCTCTTTGTAGAGAAATACCTGCAGATTTAATAGCTACGAGCTCGTAATTTTCACCGAGACTGCCAAAGGTCATTATGGAGGATAGAAGTATGGCAAGCGGAAGTGCCATAGCAACATTTGTTGCAGATGCATACATCAGCAACTCAAGAATTACATACCACTCAAAGCCCTTTCCAATCAGATCATCGATGTATTTAAATAAAAATAACATCAACAAGATGAACATGACAATGAAAAAGGTAACAATAAAAGGCCTTATAAAGGCCTTAAATACCAATAAGTGTACTTTCTTCACAGGTATAAAAATAGAGAAAATTTATCTCTATGCCCCTAATACGCTAATCAAATATTGAATCTGATTATCCCATATAAGCTTACGGTCAGTTAATGCGTCTTCAGGTGCAAAATCAGTTATTGAAAGAGCTACATCATTGGTCAATTCATCCTGAACAATCTCCATTTCAAAATAGCAATGGGGCTCATCGTCAAGCCATTTAAACTTAACCAATTTATTTTCTTTGATTGATAATAATTTTGCTTTTTGCTGATCCCCATCCCAGGTAAATGTATAAACCTGATCTCTGTAGGTTACATCATCTGCAAACCATTGAGCCAAACCATTGGGCTCATTTAAAAAGCCAAACAATATTTTAGGAGATGATTTTACCTCATATTCGACATTGAACTTTATCTTTTCTGACATTCCTTTATTTATTTTACATCGCTTGGCGACTTTTTTTTCTCATTAGTTTCTAAAGAAAAGTAATTTCCTCTATATTTGCAACTCTGTTTTGAAAGGCAGTGTTGTTTGAATTATCTAAGTGCAAAAATATCCTGATTAATTTCCAGATTCGGCCTAAGATAAATCATTAACACACAACAAACAAGACAAATTCGGCGGGGTAGCTCAGATGGTTAGAGCGCAGGATTCATAACCCTGAGGTCACGAGTTCAACTCTCGTTCCCGCTACAAAAAAGCTACCCTTCGGTAGCTTTTTTTTAATTAAAATATTTAGGTCGGCTCCCGATAACTATCGGGATCGATCCTGCTCCCCGCTACGTTTAGAGGCTGTATCATAAATTATGATCAGCCTCTTTTTCGTTAGATTAAATTCAATCAAGAACTTAAAGGTTTAAATCAATTATTTTTCACAAGTTAAATATCATAAGATATTTTCATTGATTCACATAAAAGACAAATTTGTCTTTTATGTGATAACTATCATTTATTTATGAGCCAAAGATCACAGAATAAAATTAATTGTTGAACTAGGTTTGCTTAAGTAATTTGAAATATTACCAAATGATTAAGCAAATCAAATTCCGAAAATACCCAGCAGGCCTTACATTATTAGTTCTGTTTTTCCTCATTTCAGGATCTATAAATTTATTAAAGGCACAGCAACCGGCAGTAGTTCAGGAGGAACAATTAAAGCTGGGTTTACAGGTGCGACCAAGGGCAGAGTTTAGAAATGGACTTTTCACCCCGCTAATATCTACGCAAAACCAAGCTGCATTCATATCTCAACGTAATCGCATTGGATTAAATTATTCCAAAGGGAATAAAATAACTCTTGGTTTACAATTACAGGTAATCAATGTTTGGGGAAAAGATCCGCAAATTCAGCAAAACTCAAATGATTTTAGCCTTTTTGAGGCTTGGGCGGAATTATTTTTTTTACCTAACCTGCAACTAAAAGTTGGAAGGCAGGTTTTATCCTATGATGATGAGCGTATTTTGGGTGCGCTTGATTGGAATAATGCTGGCCGTAAGCATGATGCTGCACTGTTCAAATATAAGAAAGGGAAATTCAAAGCCGATATTGCCTTAGCATACAACCAGAATTCTGAAAGGACAAATGGCACTTTTTTTAATGATTCGATTAGCCAGCCATATAAATCTATGGAGTTCGCCTGGGCGGAATACGTCATGACAAATACAGTGTCATTCTCTGGTTTAGTGATGAACATAGATAAGCAAAATCGTACCGACTCCCTCCTTTCTCATTTACAAACGATTGGTATTAATGCATTTCTAAAGAATCAAAAAATTTCTGCGACAGCCAGTTTCTACTATCAAACAGGACGTGCAAATCTGAAGCCAGATATTTTACAAAAAACCAGTGCCTGGATGGGCTCGGTATATGGAAACTATTCTATCAGTAAAAAAATCAGTCTAGGAATTGGAAGCGATTATCTAAGCGGAAAGGATATGGACAACAGTTCGTTGTCGGTCACAAACTTCAATCCATTATATGGAACTCACCATAAATTTTATGGACACATGGATTATTTCTATGTTTCGAGTCCGCATAAAAATACAGGATTATGGGACAATTATCTAAATGCTTCCTATAAATCACCTGCCTTAACAACTTACAACCTGGCTATCCATCATTTTGAAGTACCCGGAAAGATCATTGACTACAACAGAAGGAAAACCAATCCAGCATTAGGTAATGAAGTGGATTTTAGTCTCCTGCATCAATTACCTGGTGGAATTAAGATTTCCGGTGGCTATTCACAAATGTTTACTGCCACATCAATGAAATATGTTAAAAATATATCTCAAAGTCAAAAAATGAAATCTAACCAGAATTGGGTATGGTTATCATTAAACGTTCAGCCAGAAATTTTATTATTCAGGAAATCCATTGAATGAACTCATATTATAAAATAACACTAATAACTAAATTAAAACTAAAATGAAAAAATCATGGTTAATTTTTATGGTTGCAGCTGCCATCGCAAGCGTGCAAACCAGTTGTAAAAACAATAGTTCTTCTGCATCTAACAATTTAGACATTGATACTGTTATAACCGGTGAAGTTGTTGCAGAATTAACCGATGCTCCCTTAGTCCCGAGACCTATAAGCTATACCTCTCCGAAAAGGGTGAAAGTAGAAATGGAAGTCATTGAGAAAGTAATGAAAATTGCTGACAGCACAGACTATGCTTTCTGGACTTTTGGAGGTGGTGTTCCGGGAAAATTCATCCGGGTTAGGCAAGGAGACCTTATTGATTTCACATTAAAAAATGCTGCCGACAGTAAGGTTTCGCACAATATAGACCTTCATGCCGTAACAGGCCCGGGCGGTGGAGCCGAGGCAACGGCAACTGCTCCCGGACAATCTACACGTTTTCAATTCCGCGCATTAAACCAGGGTTTGTATGTGTACCATTGTGCAACTGGTCCGGTAGGAATGCACATTGCCAACGGAATGTACGGGTTAATATTAGTTGAGCCACAAGGCGGAATGCCCAAAGTGGACAAAGAATATTATTTGATGCAAGGGGATTTCTATACTAAAGGAAAGTATGGAGCAAAAGGTTTGCAGGATTTTGATGAGAATAAAGCAATTGAAGAAGATCCTGATTATGTTCTTTTCAATGGAAAGGTTCGTTCTACAACCGGCCCTAATGCCCTAACTGCAAATGTAGGCGAAACAGTGAGATTGTATGTGGGAAACGGGGGTCCTAACCTTATTTCTTCATTCCATGTTATTGGAGAAATTTTTGACAATGTTTATATCGAAGGCGGCCAGGCGATGAACAAAGATGTACAAACAACTTTAATTCCTGCCGGAGGTTCTTCAATTGTTGAAATGAAACTGCAGGTTCCAGGGATGCTAAATGTGGTTGACCACTCTATTTTCCGTGCATTTCATAAAGGGGCAATTGCACAAATCAAAGTCACTGGCGATGAAAATTCTTCAATATTTCAAAAAATCAAGAAATAAAAGCATTCATACTATTGATTCATTATTTCAATAATCATGAGATATATTTTAATCATATTGATTTCAGCTACTTTCTTCGAGGCGACCTATGCCCAGAAGAAAGTAGTTAATTCTGAAAAAAAAATGCTTGTTATATCTACAAGTACTTATAAACCTTTCTTTGTAACTAAGAGCAATAAACCGTTACCAGTGAAGGCCTTTTGGATTGATGAAACCGCAGTTACCAATTTAGAATTCCTCGAATTTGTCAAATATAACCCAGAATGGCGCAAATCTAAAGTGAACAGATTATTTGCTGATACTAATTATTTGAGACATTGGGAGAATGACTTATCTATTGGAAAATCCAATCAGGACATCTATCGCTCTCCAGTTGTAAATGTTTCCTGGTTTGCGGTTCAGTCTTATTGCAAATGGAAAAACAAAAGACTTCCAACAATTGCAGAATGGGAAATCGCAGGCATGGGAGCACCAAAAAACATTAAATACTCTTCTCTGACTGACTATATATTAAATTGGTATAAAAGGCCCAATCTTCCGGTATTACCTAATGTAAAATCAACCTATCAGAATATTTATGGGCTGTATGATATGCAT
>JBIIWE010000419.1:0-3108 GCA_044339075.1 Daejeonella sp.
ATCCTGTCACTCCGGACTTGATCCTGTCACTCCGGACTTGATCCGGAGTTGTCACTCCCGACTCCTTCACGTGTCATTCCGGACTCGATCCGGAATAGATCCCCTGTCATTCCGGACTTGATCCGGAACGCTTAAAAATAGGCACCGTAGAACAAGGTTCTCCGTACATGATACTTTTGGCAACACTTGATAATTTCACCGTAATATCAATATAGGCAGAATCAGGAACGGCAATTTCGCCGCATCCTTTGACCACCACGCGCTGATCACGATATTTTTCCATATCCATTTTGCTCAATTCACGTTCAAAAAGAATAGTTTCGAGCAATTTAAGGTCGCCAAAGACCACTGTTTTAGCAAATGGTGCCATCTTGTTGGCAAGAAGCATATAGGCCCAGGTTGGTACAATTGCATCGGCTGAACAAGCTATTGCAATATGCTTGCCTGAATAAGATTCCCAGTTATGCCCTTTAATAAATTCTCTGAAGTCTTTCTCTCTTAGCATTAAGCCATGAAAGAGATTATCTTTTATATCATAGAAAAAGCGTTCACCAACCGGATAAAGATCTGAAAGATCCAGACTGACAAGCCCACTTTGAGCTACCTTATTAACAATGTTTTCCTGAATGTCCATATTGTTATGATTTGAGATCATTGATTAGCTCCGAATCATTTTATTCAAACCGGCCTAAAACAAAAAATCCGGAAGCGATCAAATCACTTCCGGATACAAAGTTAATGAAATAAGGTGTTAAAAGAATTTTACACGATTGTCTATAATATCTGACTTATCGCGTAAAACTTTATATGCTTCGCCTGAAGCACGTTGCTGAATACTTTGAGCCACCTGAACCTTTTGTTTAAAGGCATTGGTGAGGGGTGCAGGCTTACTGAAACCGTTTACTACAAAAACATAAACTCCCTGATCACCTTCAATAGACTTTGATAATTTACCCGGCTGTGACCCAAAAATAGTTCCAACCAATTTATTTTCCTGAGAAATTCCAGGAATAATAGGATTTGCAAATACTATATTTTGCACAGGAGTCACTGGTTTACCAGCCTTTTGAGCAACCTGCTCAATAGAAGTTGAACCTGTAACTGCTTTGTTCATTTTCTCTAAAAGTAAACGTGCTTTTGCGCGCTTTATAACCATTGGTTCAATCTGCTTCTTAACCTGATCTAAAGGTAAAGTGCCTATTTCAAATACATCAACAACCTTTGCAACAGCAAACTTGTTACCCATTTCAAATACCTGATTAGAAACGTCACCCTTATCTGCTCCAAAAACCCATCTGATCATCTCACGGGAATTATCTAAACCTTCAACAGCAGCCTGGGTAGGGATTACATTTTCTGCCAGTTGTTTGGCATACCCTGCCTTCTTAGATTCTTCGTCAAATGCCTTATCGTTCTTAGCTGAAGCAAGGAACGCTGTTGCCTTTGAATATGCCTCCTGTTGAGTTTTATTACTTGTTGCCAAAGATTTATCAACCAATGCTACTTTAGCAACCTTAGAAGAGCCTATTTGTGCATTGATCTTAATTACATGAACACCAAACTGAGTGCTTATCACTTTCAAATCACCAGTCTGCCCATTGAATACAGTTTCCTCAAAAGCTGGAACCATTGCACCTCTTCCAAAAGTACCCAAATCACCACCAGTATCTTTAGAAGCATCAGTTCCAAATTTGGCTGCCAATTCGGTAAAGCTAGCTCCACCCGAAATTAAGTTACGAATTGAATCAGCTTTAGATTTTGCCTTGTCGATACCACCTTCAGCAGCTGGGTTAATTAATATATGACTCGCCTTAACTGAGTCAGGACCAACCTTCACATCAATAACTTTTGCCATTTTGTAAGAACCATTGGTAAATACAGGGCCAATAAATGTGCCACTGGAAGCTTTAAATACCAATGAATCCAAAGCAGGGTCTAATTGACCTTTACGAACATAATTGATCGGAAGTTTTGTTTCGGAGTTTATACTTACAAATAAGGAGTCGTTTGTTGTTGCCCTGAAATCAGCAGCAATTTTTTGAACTGCAGCTATAACTTCTGCTGAATCAGATTTTGAAGGATTTGCATCAAATACGATGTATTCAAAAGATCTGCTTTCTGAAGGATTTTTATAACGAAACTTATTTTCATTATAAAAATCACTGTAATCCTGATCAGTAACTTTTGCCTGATTGTCAGGAACTGAATTGTAATCAAGACTTACATAACTGAAATTAGCCAATTTATTTCTTTGGCTATAGTCTTCTCTGGCTTCAAGAGTAGTCACATAAATACTGTTCTTGATCAGATTTGAATATTTCTGCGCCATTTTACCTTCACGGATGTTTAAAAGAAAGGCCGTCCATTGCTTACTCACAGGGCTGTCGCCTGGCTGAGTCTTAACATTCTCCAGGAATGAATTTAACTGAACTCTGTTTAACTGGCCAGTTTTAGGATCACCAAAGTTTTGTATAATCTGAGGATCAGGATTTTTACCGGTAACCAGATCATTCAGCTCATTCTTACTAACCTGTAATCCTAAACGATTCATCTCTTTCTTCATCAGAAGTTTAGAAATAAATTGGTTCCAGGTATTTTCAACGATGTAAGATGTCATCTGTGGATCGAGATTATTCTGACCCATTTGCTGCTTAAAGTTATTCGTGTTTAGTTCAACCTGCTCATTGAATTCCAAGATTGGAATGGCTTCACCATCAACTTCTCCAACTTCTGTCTGATCTGCACGTAGAAATGATCCACCCATTTGCATTGCATCGCTTACTAAGAAAGCAATTATTGCAAAACCAATAGCTCCAACGATGATTATCCCTGCACGGTTCCGCAAAAAACTCATTATTCCCATATCCGTATTATTTTATACTAATTTTAAAAGAGGGCGCAAGATACAAATTTTGAAAAATAAACAAGATAAAATTAGAGAATCGGAAAATTAACGCTTTTGATACTGAGCAGATTATACTATTGCGCTTTTTTTTTGATGAATATTTCTTTGAATTAACTAACAATTGCAGGATAAAACTGTTTGGATGGTTGGTAGTTAGTTTGTTAATTGGTTTAGGTTTAGTCTGCATATTAAGAGCAGAGATA
>JBIIWE010000362.1:0-3550 GCA_044339075.1 Daejeonella sp.
ATTTAGCGTCTGTTAATTTTTAAAAAAAAAGATGAATTTAAAAGGATTTAAGGGAGTATTGCATGGTGATGCAGTTCAGGAATTATTCGATATTGCCAAAAAATATCAATTCGCATTGCCAGCAGTTAATGTAATTGGAACCAATTCAATAAATGCAGTGATGGAAACGGCAAAGTCTGTGAATTCACCTGTAATCATCCAGCTTTCAAATGGCGGAGCTCAATTTTATGCTGGAAAATCTTTAAATAATGATAATCTGAATGCCTGCATACTTGGAGGTGTATCAGCAGCACAGCATGTTCATCTTCTTGCCGAACATTATGGTGTTGCAGTTATTTTGCATACAGATCATGCGGCAAAAAAACTTTTACCCTGGATCGATGGTTTACTTGATCATGGTGAAAAATTCTTTGCAGTAAATGGAAAACCACTTTATTCTTCACATATGCTCGATCTTTCTGAAGAGTCAATTGAAGAAAACATAGAGATCAGCAAAAAGTATCTTAGTCGTATGAAGGGTATGGGCATGACTTTGGAAATTGAATTAGGTGTAACCGGTGGCGAAGAAGATGGAGTTGATAACAGCGATGTAGACAGTTCAAAATTATATACTCAGCCATCTGAAGTTGCTTATGCTTATAAAGAATTGAGTACAATCAGCGAGAAATTTACTGTTGCTGCTGCTTTTGGTAATGTTCACGGGGTTTATAAGCCAGGGAATGTGAAATTACAGCCGATTATTCTAAAAAACTCTCAGGACTATGTTCGTTCAGAATTTAAAATTGCCGCAGAGAAGCCTGTAAATTTTGTATTCCATGGTGGTTCAGGTTCTTCTCAGGAAGAGATCAGGGAAGCAATTTCTTATGGGGCGATCAAAATGAATATCGATACAGATATGCAATGGGCATACTGGGAAGGGATTAAAGATTATTACAAATCAAAAGAAGCCTATTTGCAAAGCCAGATCGGAAATCCGGAGGGAGAAGATTCACCGAATAAAAAATATTACGATCCGCGTGTTTGGTTGCGTAAAGGAGAAGATACTTTTGTAAAGCGCCTGGCACAGGCATTTGAAGATCTAAACTGTTTGAATGTTAATGATAGGCTTTAAACTATTATAATAGTTAAAGGGCCTCAAAAGGGCCCTTTTTTGATAGTTTAAAATGTTGGATTTGACTTCCCTTTTAAAATATATTTCAAATTAAAATGAATCAATCGATCGAAGTTAGAAGGGTTAGTACTAAAGAAGAACTGGAGCATGTATTTGCTATCAGAAGAAAGGTTTTTGTGGATGAGCAGAACTGTCCCCCCGAACTCGAATGGGAATTTGAAGATGAATCTGTACATTTTATTGGAACAGTGAATGCTGAACCCGCAGGTGCGTCTCGATGGCGGAAAACAGATAAGGGATATAAATTAGAACGTTTTGCCGTTTTAAAAGAGTACAGAGGAATAGGGCTAGGGCAGGCTCTTGTTGGCGCAGTAATCAATGATTTACCTCAGGATGCGACCTATGTTTACCTGCATGCTCAACTTGCTGCGGTTTCTTTATATGCCAAATTTGGATTTAAAAAGGCCGGCAAGCAATTTGAAGAAGCCGGAATACAGCATTTTAAGATGGTTCTGGATGTTCTGTAAGTAAATAGTTATCAGTTAACAGTTATCAGTTATCAGTTATCAGTTAACAGTTATCAGTTAACAGTTATCGGTTATCAGTATGTGTACGGTAGCCAGACAACAGACAACAGACAACAGACAACAGACAACAGACAACAGACAACAGACAACAGACAACAGCCAACAGCCAACAGCCAACAGACAACAGCCAACAGCCAACAGTCCCCACCTAACCAAAAACCCTACCTGAATAAATCATCGCCTCATTCCATTTTTCCATATTTAGTCTGGGATATTCTCCTTTTGTTTCCAGGAATGAAATAAGGCCTTCTGTTGCAATATTTCCAGTAAGTTTATCATTTGCCATAGGGCAGCCTCCGAATCCTCTGAGGGCACTATCGTATCGTCTGCAGCCGCTATTCCAAGCAGCATCTATTTTTTCGTACCAGTTAGATGGATTACTATGTAGATGAACACCGAATTCGATTCCTGGAAAGCTGGAGACCAGATGAGGAAAGAGGTAGTTTATCTTCTCCGGATTTGAAACACCAGTGGTATCTGCAAGTGATAAGATCTTAGCTCCCCGTTCAGCCAGTTCACCAGCCCAGTGTTCAACGATCTCATTGCTCCAAGCATCACCATATGGATTGCCAAAACCCATTGAAAGATAGATTACGGCTTCTTTGTTTGATTTGCTGCATGAGTTCATCAACTCTTCTACCGTATTAAGTGATTGTTCAATTCCTGAATTTGTATTCCGTTGCTGAAAAGTTTCTGAAACAGAAAAAGGAAATCCCAGATAAGCTATCTGAGGATGATTACTTGCTTCTACAATACCTCTTTTATTAGCAACTATAGCAAGCAGTTTTGTGCCATTAGAATTTATATCGAGCAGGTCAAGAACTTCCGCAGTATCTTTTAGTTGAGGGATTGATTTTTCTGAAACAAAACTTCCAAAATCAATGGTATCGAAGCCAACATTCAGCAACAGATTGATATATTCTGCTTTAATTTTTGTTGGTATAAATTCGTGCATTCCTTGCATCGCATCCCGTGGGCATTCGATCAATTTTGTCATTAATTTCTTTCCAATCTATTTAATAATTAATTAACCCTTTATCCTAGCTCGCCTGCTCCTTAGTCATAGCGGACCAGCTCCTTAGTCATAGCGGACCTGATCCGCTACATCGCGCGCTCGATCCGCTACATAGCGGACCAGCTCCTTAGTCATAGCGGACCTGATCCGCTACATCGCGGGCTCGACCCGCGACCTAATAATCAGTCTTGTTCCACGGTCATAGCTAAAATAACTCCAGACCCAATTTACAAATGTCACCACTTTATTTCGAAATCCCACTAAAGACATTAAATGAACGAACATCCATACAAACCAGGCAAAAATTCCCTGGAAACGGATCTTGCCAATATCAACAACTGCCAGGTTTCTTCCAACTGTAGCCATAGATCCTTTGTCGAAATAATGAAAAGGCTCCGGTTTTTCACTGTTTATAAACCTGATTAAGTTTTTTGCAAGCATTTTGCCTTGTTGTATAGCCACAGGAGCTACTCCAGGCAATCCATTTGGTTTGTTATCGGTGATGCATGCCGCAACATCTCCAATTGCATAAATATGCTCATAACCTTTAACCTGGTTAAATTCATTGACCTGAATTCTTTTAGATCTGGTAATTGAATCAGGACTTATGCCTTCAGGTATTGAGCCTTTAACTCCAGCCGACCACAACACGTTTTTTGTATCAATGGCTTGTCCGTTAGATAGTTTAATGAGCTTTCCATTATAGCTTTCTACTTTTATATTTGTCAAAACTTGAACTCCAAGCCTCTCCAAAAAAGATTTAGCCTTAGTAGAGGCCTGTTCAGACATTGAGCCTAGAACCTCTGAAGTGCCTTCTACCAGATAAACTTTAACATC
>JBIIWE010000363.1:0-3541 GCA_044339075.1 Daejeonella sp.
TCCATCAGGGATTCGCAAATTTATAAACAGCTCCTTTTGTTCCTTTTGGGCCTACTTCCTGATTGGTCAGGACGTAAAGCTCGGCATCATTATCCTCAGCAAATCCCAGGATCTTTAAGTCGCCTGATGGTTTGCCTATTAGTTCAATATTCCCTTGAGTCCATGTTTGACCTTTTTGCTCCAGAAAGAACAGCGGACCAGTCCAGTCTCCAAATATATATTTTCCTGAAAGTTCTTTTATTGCAGCTCCGCTATAAACATATCCACCGGTAATACTGATTCCCAGTTCATGCTCATATTCATGGATAGGCAATTTAAGTCCCTCTGTTTTACAATTCGCTTCCGGATCAAAACAATGTGTGGCTTCCATGATCCTCCATCCGTAATTGCCGCCTTTTTCAATGATATTAACCTCTTCAAACTTATTTTGACCAACATCAGCTGCAAAAAGCTGCCCGGTTTTCTGGTCAAAAGAAAATCGCCATGGATTTCGCAAGCCATAGGCCCAGATCTCCGGTTTTGCCTGTTTTCCAACAAAAGGATTATCCTGAGGGATCTTATACAAACTATCTGTATTCACATCGATCCTTAGAATTTTTCCAAGCAAGGTGTTCATATTCTGACCGTTACCCAATTCTCCATGTTTATCACCCGCACCACCACCATCTCCTAGTCCGATGTATAAATAGCCATCCGGACCGAATTTTAGATCCCCACCGTTATGATTACTTTCCGGCTGCTGAACGGTCAATAAGACTCTCTCGGATGCAGCATCTGCTTTCATCGGGTCAGATGATGTTTTAAATTCGGAAACTACAGATTGGTGATCTCTTCCTGCTTCAGAGGCGGGAGCACTATAGTAAACATAGAATTTTTTATTGATCGAATAATCAGGATGAAGAGCAATACCCAATAAACCTCGTTCATCATAAGCACCACTCAGTTTGACAAGCTTATTCTGCAGATCAAGAAATGGTACTTCAAGGAGATCCTTACCTTTCAGAACCCTGATCTGTCCGGTTTGTTCTCCTATAAGCATCATTCCATCCGGAGTAAATGCAGCTGTAACAGGAGAATGAAGTCCATCGGCAATTTTCTGGATCTTAAGTGAAAATACTGGCCCTTTTACCTTTTTAGGCGATGGTGCTGAACATCCCATGCCTAATACAAATAAGGTGTAAATCAGGAAACTCAACTTTTTCATAGGCCTCATAATAAAGTTAAATTAAGGATTAATTAAATATAAACCTGGTGTTCAAGTATTAAAACCGCTTGCTCAAAAATGCAGAAATTAGAAGTTTCCTAATTAAAGAGATAAAATATCAACGATCTTTAAAAGCTCAGAATTCACATCCGTATTATGTTTAATAGCACTACTAAATGGAGTAAAATGTATTTCCTGATTCACAATACCAATCATTTCACAGGTTCTACCTTCCATAAGCGATTCAACGGCTGCTACACCTAACCTGCTGGCCAAGACCCTATCCATACACGATGGTGGGCCACCTCTTTGAATATGACCCAAAATAGAAACTCTGGTATCAATACCCGGGAATTTATCTTTTACAATTTTTGCAATTTCAAAGGCACCACCGGCATCATCTCCTTCAGCAACAATGATGATCTTTGACGACTTATCCTTTCTGCTTATTTCCAATCGGTGGATCAAAGCATTTATATCTGTCTTGGTTTCAGGAATCAAAATTGCCTCTGCACCAGAACCAATTCCACTTCTTAAAGCAATCAAACCGGAGTCCCTGCCCATAACTTCAACAATAAACAATCGGTCATGCGACTCGGCAGTATCACGTATCTTATCTACAGCATCAATAACAGTATTTAAGGCCGTATCATACCCTATTGTAAAGTCGGTACCCATCAAATCATTATCAATGGTTCCAGGAAGTCCGATAACAGGAATATTAAACTCTTCATGAAAAATATTGGCTCCTGTAAATGTACCATCACCACCAATGGCAACAATAGCATCAATTCCATTTTTCACTAGCTGTTCATAAGCCTTTACTCTGCCTTCTTTTGTTCGGAATTCATCGCTTCTGGCGGTTTTCAATAAGGTTCCACCACGCTGAATGATGTTCGCGACTGATTTTCTATCCATCTGCTTAAATTCACCTCCGATCATTCCGTCATAGCCACGCAAAATGCCTGTAACATTCAAATTATAATACAATGCGGTTCTGACAACTGCACGTATTGCTGCATTCATCCCCGGTGCATCGCCACCGGATGTAAAAACTCCAATATTTTTAATGTTTGCTTTGTTCATTTTAGTATTTCTTTTCAAAAGCAACCTTACCGCTTTCTAAAAATTTTGTGTAATTATTTACATCCAGATTAAATGCCTGTGGCGGAACTAACACGGTTCCATCATGATCGGCTATCACATAATAAGGCTGTGAATTAGTGCCAAATTTAGAGGCCTGAAAATCACTCCATTTTTGCCCTATAGAACTAACTTTTTTTCCACTAAACGCTGATTTGTACTTCTCTTCCTGACTTAACTCTGTTTTATCATCTACATACAAAGATATCAAAACATAATCTTCGCGAAGGCGACGCAATACTTCCTTATCAGGCCATACACTAGCCTCCATTTTACGACAATTGGTGCAGCTCCATCCTGTAAAATCTAGCAATATGGGTTTATTTACACTTTTTGCATAAGCAAGACCCTGCTCATAATCATAAAATGCATCCAAACCATGTGGTGCATGGAACAATCCGGCATACTTTTTTCCAGATGTCTCGGTCTTAGTTACCGTAGATCCGGCATTTGAGTACAAATCAAAATCCTGAGTCGTCTGTGGCGGCAGCCAGGCACTAATACCTTTCAATGGCGCTCCCCATAAACCTGGAATCATATAAATGGTGAACCCCAAAATAAACATAGCGAAGAATAACCTTGGCAATGAAAGAAAATTAATCTCAGAATCATGTGATAAACGAAGTTTACCTAGCAAATAAAGTGCCCACATTCCAAAAACCACAATCCAGATGATCAAAAATATATCTCTATTGAAAATACCCCAATGGTAAGCCAGGTCAACATTTGATAAGAACTTAAAGGCAAGCGCAATTTCCAGAAAGCCGAGTGATACCTTAACAGTGTTTAACCATCCGCCTGATTTAGGCATCTCTTTCAACCAGGATGGGAATATTGCAAACAGGGTAAAAGGAATTGCCAATGCTGATGAAAACCCAAGCATCCCAATTGCTGGGCCCAGGTAAGAGCCTTTTGAAACCGCATCAACCAACAGGGTACCAATAATAGGTCCTGTACATGAAAATGAAACCAGAGCAAGTGTAAAAGCCATAAAAAATAAACCCATGAAGCCGCTTTGATTTGACTTTTCATCCATTTTATTGACTAAAGATGAAGGAAGAGTGATCTCAAACGCACCAAGAAAAGAAATTCCGAAAATGATCAGAGCAATAAAGAATAAAAGATTAAAAGTGGCACTGCTGGCAGCTTCATTTAAGGCCGAGGCGCCGAAGATCAGGGTTATTAATAATCCTA
>JBIIWE010000020.1:0-12133 GCA_044339075.1 Daejeonella sp.
AGGTCATCCTGATAAAAGATGTCCATAACCGAATGTATACCATCGTTAATTGTCTTTTCAATCAAGTCTCTATCCAGAAGATGTTCCAGTTCAAGCACCAGATTACACAGTATCATTGGTAATGAAAAACCCTGCAAAGGGCGGGTACCCGGATAAGCTTTATTATATTTTCCTTTGGGATCATCCTTTTTGCGAAGGATATTATTAAAGGTATCAATGGCAAGCTTGGCATATTCCTCAGTACCAGTAGCTTTGTAAAGCTGTGCAAAGGCCATTGCGGCAAAGCAATCTGAAAATATATTATAGGGCTGAATGAGCGGCTGACCTTCACGGGTGAGTGAGAAATAAAAATTGCCATTTTCGTCCTTTCCATGTTTCTTCATGAATTCGGCACCCTGAACAGCAAAATCAAGCCATTCTTTTTTCTGTTCCACCTGATTGTACAGCATACTGAAGCACCAAACCTGTCTGAACTGTAACCAAGCGAATTTATCGGTATCAAACACATTCCCTTCACGGTCAATACAGGTAAAAAAACCTCCAAATTCCTTATCTCCTGAATTCTTTAACCAAAATGGAATAACATCTTTCAAAAGATTATCCTGATATTTTTCTGCGTATTGTCTGTAATTCATGAGTTTAGCTTTAGGATCCTAGCCATCCTATAATTGATTTATATTCTTCCTCAAAATAATAGAAAATTTACAAGAAAAGCCAATTGTTTTGGTAAAATCGAAGAGAAATAGGACAGCATTATTCCTGCCAGATATAACAAAAATCAATCAAAAATCTGCAAATAGATCAGTGTCAATGCTGCGATACTCATTAAAACAAGAGCAGCAAAACCCATAAAATTCGAAAATCTATTATTAGTAAAATCGCCCATAACCTCCTTATTATTAGCGATATGAAGAATAATAGCAATTAAAACAGGAGCTGTTAATCCATAAAGAATGGCAGACCATAGCAGGGCTTTTATTGGAGAAATCCCAACATAATTAATTAACAATCCGAGTATCAATGACATGCCAGCAACCAAATAAAATGCTTTTGCCTGGTGAAATTTTTTATCCAAGCCCCCTTTCCATCCAAAAGACTCTGTAATGATGTAAGATAAAGAACCACATAATACCGGAATGGCTAATAATCCGGTTCCAATTACCCCAAGTGCAAAAAGAAAATAGGCGGCGTCGCCTGCTAAAGGCCTCAAAGCCAATGCTGCCTGTTCAACGGTTTCAATGTTATGTATACCACCATTAAACAGAACTGTCCCAGAGGTAAGAATGACAAAGAACATCACAATATTGGAAAATAACATACCGAAATCAACATCCTGCTTAATATCGCCTAATATTTTCTTGTCTATTATAATTTTCTTCCTTTTGTGAATATTGTCTTCAGCCACCATGGTTGCCTGCCAAAAGAAAAGATAAGGAGAGAGTGTTGTTCCAAGTATTCCGACAAGTATGCTAATGTATTTTTTATCAAATGTGATTTTGGGGATTAAAGTTCCCTTAAGAATAGCGAGCCAATCCTGTTTGTACAAGAAAGGAACAATCAAATAAACCAGAAGAACAATGCAAAGATATTTTAGGATAGACGCAAACTTTCGGTAAGGTAAATAGATAATGAGTACAAAAAGCAGTACTGTAAAACCTATGCTGAAAAATTCTGCTTGGATAGCTGGAACTAAAAGATTGCCTACAGCCCCCATACCTGCAATATTTGCGCCGATATTCATGATGATGGCCGGGAAGCTAAATAAAACCATCAGGTAAAGTATCGGTCTGGAGTAATGGTCTCTGAGTGTACCTGTTAATCCTTTAGAAGTAACTAATCCGATCCTTGCACACATTTCCTGGATTGCGGCCATTAAAGGAAAAGTGATCAAAGCTGTCCATAAGGTTGACAGTCCGTACTGTGCCCCCGCCTGAGAATAGGTCGCAATTCCTGACGGATCATCGTCACTGGCACCAGTTATTAATCCAGGTCCCAGTTTCTTCCAAAAAGAACGAATTTTATAGTATAATCTCTTTTTAGGCATGAAAAATTAGTTTTCCATAATGTTCAAAATAAGGAACCCGAATAATGATAGAATAAAAATCAACAATAAACTAAGACTGACTAATAGTAAGGGTTTTCTAGCTGGACTAAAATGGTTTATTTTTCAAATTAATTAGATTTCAATATTTTATTGAACTGTGGAAATAAAGTATTCATTTAAGCTTCATCACTTCCAAATATAACTAAATGAATGATTTCAGAACCAGGATTTTATAAAGGAACCAAAATGTTTCATTTCTGCATGGAAAAGAAATAAAAAATGGATTGTTTTTGATAACAATTCATCTATAATAAAACAACATTTATTTATTCAGTGAAGCTCTAACCTGTTTTATTTGTTCCGGCTTTATTGGAGCTGCATGACTCGATCCCATGGAGCGGATATAGGTTAAAATATCAAGTAGATCTTCATCTTTCATAAATGCGAAAGAAGGCATTACTGAATCATAAAAAACTCCATTGATAGTTACCGGACCGGTGGAGCCCATCAAGACCTTTTTGATCAGCTCTTTTGGATTAATTACCACGGTTTGTGAATTTTGCAAGGAGGGAAAGGTGCCTTTCACACCTAATCCATTTTCCTTATGGCATGAGGCACAATATTGCAGATACAAAGTTTCAGCCTTTGAACCAGAAGCCATGGAAGAAAGTGAATTCTGAGGATCAGATTTGATCAGTCTGGAGACCATAATTATTCTATCATCCTGAGGAACAGGAAACCCTGCTACCGGATTCCAATCGCGATTACTTGTTGCCATATAAATATCTCCGGCAGGAGAAACACAGAGATCTCTGATCCTACCAAACTTGTTTTCGAAATAAATATCTTCGGAAAGTATTTTTTTACCATTATCATCCAATTTAAGTGCCCTTAAGCTCTTTCCTTTTAAGGAAACCAATAAGAGCGAATTCTTTAATCCCGGAATCTTATCTGAAGAATAATAATCAAGGCCTGCAGGACCAATCGTAGGCGTCCATGCTTTTAATGGATCAACAGTACTATTCAAGCCTTTGAATGAAGTTTCGGCAACACTTTCTGCAAAACCCTGAACTGTGGGCCATCCATAATTCCTGCTTTTACTGATCAGATTTACTTCATCATCATTGGTGTCGCCATGCTCTGAAGTATAGAGTTGTCCGATTTTCGAGAATACCATGCCCTGAATATTTCGGAAGCCCCATGCCCAAACAGGATTTCCCTTCATCGGATTATCAGCAGGGACAGAACCATCAATATTCAGTCTTAAGATCTTGCCGTTCGGCGTTTTAGGATTCTGAGAGTCAACCAAACTCATGGCATCGCCAGTAGCCCAATAAACCAGGCCATTGTTTACGACAATTCTTGATCCATTATGTCCTAAAGCAGCAGGAATTTCCATCAATACCTTTGGACTTAAAAGTGTATCTTTTTGCCAGGTATACCGGACCAGACGGGAGTATTTTTTTTTATCTTTTTCAATGGTATAATCCAGAAAAACGTATGGATTTTTCTTCATGTCGGAATGAAGCGCCATACCAAGCAGACCGCTAGTACGCAACTGCCAAACATCATTTAGCTTTAGCAAAATTTCCTTTCCTCCATTAAGTGGGTCTATCCTACTAATCAGGCCTTGTTGTTCAGCGATCCATATCTTATTATCTGGCCCCCAGGCAATTTCCCAGGGCACATTCAAATTTTGTGCAACAGTTTTCACTACTGTACCTGCCTGCTTAATATCAATTGACTGATCTTTAACAGAACTTTCAGGAAGAATAAAAAAGTATCCGAAAATGCCAAGTGCCAGGACAAAATTGAGTATACTATACTTCATGATTTATTGGGTATAAAAATTAAATAGCTAAGTAAGAAAAAAACAAATGAGAACTGAAATTTAAAAATAAACAATTAGGATTGTGAAAAATTCGAAGGACGAATATTAACTCCCAGTTTATTAAGAAATTATGATTTATTGATTATCAAATTAAAAGCTTTCTCAAATCGAGTAAAAAAAAGAGAATTTACCTTATCTTGAAGAACAAATAAAATCTTATTAAGATATAAAATCTAAAACTATGGAAATCAATTACTACATCATTGTTCCCATCCTGCTAGCGGCAATTGCCCTATTAGTTTATGTAATAATCAGAAATCAAAAAGACGAAAAAAAATTTGAAGAAGATATGAACAAGGACACTGGTGAACCTGAAAGTCATCCTTCAGACAAGATTTAGAATAAATTAAGGCAATAAAAAGGTTTTAACCATTGATATAAAAAAAATATTTGTCTGCTATTTCCTTTAAAAAGGATAAAATTTATTATTATTACTTTGATTATAAACAAATTATTTGAGTCCTTAATGGATAGACGTAGTTTCATTACCGCCAATACTCAGATTAAATCTCCTGAATTTCGAACAAATACAGGATTATTTCCTTATTATCCACCTTTTGGCAACGCTGAAATCATCCATCTGTTAAGACGAGTACTTTTTGGTGTAAAGCAAGCAGACATCGCTAAAGTAAAAGGTAAGACATTAGATGAGGTTTTGAATTTACTGCTAACTGCTGACCCTACTCCTGCTCCTCCAGTTAATAATTACAATAACACTTCCTATACTGACCCAGTTGTTCCATTGGGACAGAGTTGGGTAACAGCTACTAATGATGGGAACGCTACCGGTTATAGAAATACGTCTTTCAAATCATGGTGGGCAGGTCTGATGCTGAATCAGAACACCTCCATTCATGAGAAAATGGTATTATTCTGGCATAATCACTTTGCCACTGAAACTATTGATATTAATGACGCTAGATATTCGTACAAGCAGAATGCGTTATTAAGAAGTTTTGCTCTGGGCAATTTCAAAGTCCTGGTGAAAGAGATAACACTTGATCCGGGAATGCTGAGGTACCTTAATGGGTATCTGAATAATAAAACCTCCCCTGACGAAAACTATGGAAGAGAATTGCAAGAGTTATTTACTCTTGGAAAAGGTCCGAAGTCAAATTATACAGAAAGTGATGTAAAACAAGCTGCCAAAGTATTAACTGGATATACAGTCAATGCAACAACCATTACTTCTGGCTTTGACTCTACTAAACATGATACCGGAAATAAACAGTTTTCCTCGTTTTACAATAACACAATAATTACAGGAAAAACAGGTGCTGCGGGTGCTACCGAGTTGGATGAGTTGATCAATATGATTTTTCTGCAGCCAGAAACAGCTCTATATATCTGTCGTAGATTGTATCGATTTTTCGTTTATTATGAAATTGATGCAGCCACAGAAACAAATGTGATTGCACCACTTGCTGCAATATTCAGAAGTAACAACTATGAAATAAAGCCTGTTTTAAAGGCACTTTTCAGTAGTGAGCATTTCTTTGACCCTGTTAACCGTGCTTGTCTGATCAAGGGGCCTGTTGACTTCTGTATCGGACTATGCAGGGAGTTTAATATAGTTTTTCCGGTTTCAACAGATACAGTGAATCATTATTACATGCATGAGTATATCCGCACTCAAGCTTCAAATATGCAGCAAAATCTGGGAGATCCACCAAGTGTTGCAGGATGGGCTGCCTATTATCAGGAGCCACAGTTTCATGAGTTATGGATCAATGCAGATACACTACCAAGACGTAACCAATTTAGCGATACGATGATTGGAAATGGTTATACCAGAAATGGAAAAAATATAACTATTGATATACTTTCATTTGTTGACAGTTTATCAAATCCTGCTGACCCCAATATTTTAATAAGCGACAGTCTTTCCATAATTTATTCGATCGATATCTCACAAGAAGTAAAAGATTTCCTGAAAAGTATACTTCTTTCTGGACAGTCAACCGATTCATACTGGACCGCTGCATGGGTAACCTATAAAGCAAATGTGAATATTGCAGCTAACAGAACCATTGTACTTACACGCTTAAAGTCCATGTTTAAATATCTTATGAACCTTCCTGAATATCAACTGTCATGAAAAGAAGGGATTTTATAAGGCGAACAGCACCTGCAGGAATTGTATTCCCTGCACTGATCAATGGATTTACTTTTAAAGCTTTTGCGGAATCTCCTCTTGTTTCTGCTCTTACACAAGCTCCAACAGAAACTGACCATGTATTAGTTATTGTTCAACTAAATGGGGGGAATGACGGACTAAATATGGTTATCCCAATAGACCAATATGATAATCTAACCAATGCCCGTTCAAATATTATTATCCCAAGAAATAAGATCCTAAAATTAAACGGTACTAGCTTCACCGGTTTGCATCCATCAATGAAAGGATTGCAAACGATGTTTAATGATGAAAAACTAAAGATCGTTCAGTCAGTTGGATATCCCCAACCCAATTTTTCACATTTCAGGGCTACAGATATCTGGCTTAGCGCTTCCGATTCTAATCAATCAATCAATTCAGGATGGGCCGGGCGATATTTAAATGAAGAATATACTAACTTCCCAACGGGATATCCAAGCAGCGTAATGCCCGATCCCCTGGCTATACAAATTGGATCATTTGTTTCACCTGCCATGCAGGGACCCGGAGTAAATATGGGCATGGCTATTTCAGATCCTGTTAATTTTTACAACCTAATAAATGGAATACAGGGAGCAGCCCCAAATACCCGGGGAGGAAAAGAACTAACCTATATTCGCCAGATCACTCAGCAAACCCAGCAATATGGCTCAGTGATCAAAGGAGCAGCGGCAAAAGTAACCAAGCAATTTTCGGGTTACCCAACAGGGAATAGCCTAGCAGATCAATTGAAAATAGTTGCACGTTTGATTGCAGGGGGCTTAAAAACAAGGATATACATGGTAAGCCTTGGTGGATTTGACACCCATGCCCAGCAGGTTAATTCAAATGCCACTGAAACCGGAGCACATGCAACCCTGATGCAAAAAGTTTCAGAAGGAATAAAAGCATTTATGGATGATCTGGAATTCCTGAATTCAAGTAAAAGAGTGATCGGAATGACCTTTTCTGAATTTGGAAGACGTATCAAATCCAATTCAAGCGGAGGAACAGATCATGGAGCAGCAGCTCCCCTATTTGTTTTTGGACATTATGCCCAGAACGATGTATCCGGTACCAGTCCGATTATCAATTTAAGTACCGGCACTGCAGATAATATACCCATGCAATATGATTTCCGCTCCATTTATGCAGCAATTTTACAACAATGGTTTTGTGTTCCTGAAACAACTCTTGAAAATGTTATGCTCAAGAACTTCCAGAATATTCCGGTTATTAAAAAATCAGCTCCATGCATGTCCAGCAATCCGGATATCATAATTGCTAATGCAGGAAAGAATATTATCAGTAATTATCCAAACCCCTTCCACACTTCTACAACTATCTCCTATGAAAGTTCAGGTGGACATACACTTATACAAGTATTTAATACAGAAGGAAGATTGATCAAAACACTGATTGATGCTGAAATAAGTTCAGGAAACCATAAAATCACGTTTGAAAACGAAGGATATTTGCCTGGAGTTTATTATGCAAGGTTACAGAACAACACTATTCAGCAGATCAGAACAATGTTACTGGTTAATTAGCAAGCAGGCATTTACATTATTTTCAAAAACTGTTACGTTCATGAATTTGAAATTAACTATGTGCCATTGTTAACATTTTTTGGGAAAGTAAAAAAATTAGGGCCTTTTAAGACTCAATTTTCAAAGCATTTTTGAATGATTCCGGATATCCTCTTTCCCTAGAATAACTTTATTGTCATGTAGCTTATAATGAAAGGTATCCAGTTTCTGCAATAAGTATTGCAGATTCAATTTTTCAGTTAAACTTAAGTTTCCAGAAACCATTTTACCTACATCATTCATATCCTCAAACACTCGGTATAATAGCTGTTTCCCTGGATCTGTGATAGAGATCCTCTTGGATCTTTTGTCATTCACATCATCCAATTGGGAGGCTAATCCAGCTTGGATCAAACGACGGATCACTTCTGTACCTGAAGTTTTCTCCTGAATATTTCTACTAATCAATTCACCTTTCGATAGACTGTCATGAGTAAGGAGAATAGCCAGACAAGTAAAATCTTCAGGGCTTTGAAGGGGAGTACCTTCCAATGTCTTTTTGATATAAGATTTTGCATATCGACTCATATAAATAAATAATCGGCCGATCGTGTTATCAATCTGGTAGGCTAATTGCTGGGAATCATCTTCATTATTACCAAAACGAACATCCGCTGCTGATTCAGAATTAGATTGGGTAAGATGATTGATCAGGTAACCTGAAAACTCACTCAGGCACAATTCTCTGTCTGTATTTTCACTTTCAAAATCTTCAACAAGATTAAGGAGCTGATGTATTAGTTTGTAACTTTTCATTCGAGATTAAAATTATTTTTCAGGTTGATAGTATAGATTTCGCAGCCAATCGACCGCTTTTCATGGCTGCATTAATAGATCCGTTCAATAGATGATCACCGCAAATAAAAGTAGAGTGATTTATTCTCAATGAAGATGGAAGAATATCATTTATTACATGGCTATTATCGGGCAAAGCATAGGGAATATCATAGGTTTTAATATGTTCCCAGTTGGAACATTCTGAAAACCAGAATTTCAACTCTTCTTTTACTTTCAATTCAAGCTCATCATTTTTTATAAATTGTTCATTTCCAGAAAGAGAAACGGAAATAAGTGATTTTCCATCTGGAGCATAAGAGGAAGACACATTACTCGTGACAGCTATATTATTTACAAGTCTATCAGGTATTGCATTCAATGCGATTAGAGCCTTTTTATAAGGAGCCTTATCTGCTGAAAAATACATGCAGGTTACTGATTTTTTTTTGACTAGCCTAGATTGAAATGGCACCGGTATGCAGTCGGCAGTCGTAGCGATTAGAATTCTGGAAGCCTCATACACATTTCCTGAAGCGGATTGAACCTCATTGTCATCAATACTAATGACACGTTCATTCAAGATCAGTTCTTCGACAGAAAAATTCGAAGCGAGCTGGCTGGAGATCATCCCCATACCTTTAGCTGGTATAGCGGTATCTGCCTCGCTTAACATTTTAAATACAAACTCAAACATTCGGGCAGACGTGTCCAGATTTTGCTCAAGATAAATTCCAGACATAAATGGAGCAAAAAAATCAGAAATAATCTTTTCACCAAATCCAGCATTTCTAAGGTATTCTAACGTTGTAATTTCCTTCTTCGAAAAAATCTCATTAATGCTGTTGCCAGCCAGTTTTAATCGAAGAGATAACATTCTGAATTTATCACCTAAAGTACCTATGGGAGACTTGAGGGTACGAATCAGAGAGGATGCTTCTCTAAAAGGATCCCCAATTTCATCTATCCCAGAATTATTAAGAATGATAGAACCCGGACTGAAAGACTGAAGATCAAGTGCTTTATAATCAAGAAAATGCTTTGCTTCAGGGTAGGCGGTGAGAAAAACCTGAAAGCCTCTGTCCAGTAAAAATCCATTTACTTCATCAGTCCTTACCCTTCCTCCCGGGCCATCTGCAGCTTCAATGATTTTTACCTTACGACCAGCTGACTTCAAGACACGTGCGGCAGTTAGTCCTGCAAGCCCTGCTCCAATTATTAAGGTATCAATTTTAGAAGTACTCAAAATGTTAATTGAATTTTATTAAGAAATTAATTAAGCAAATTTCGCATACGATAATCTACCTAAATGTTCTGTTTTAAAATAACTATCTAATCCTGAGACTGTAAGCGTCCCAGCTTTTATATGATCCACATAACCGTCAATAGCCACAATATCATCATCCATTAAAACATGAACAATTTCACCAATCAGCATCTTAGTATTATTGATTGAAATATCAATGATCTCTCTCATCTCCATACCGATCTTTATACTTGATTGAGCAACAAATGGAGCCTCAAAATTATCATAAAAGTACTCTTTAAATCCGCAGGATTCAAATTCTGAATGCCCTGAAGGAAATCTGGCACTTGTTTGATGAGCCTGATGAAACCATTCAGGCAAAACATTATTCAAGGTGTACTGTCCTGTTTGCTTAATATTTTTTAATGAATCATGCTCATCGCCATCAGGTCTGAATATCATACCAAGTAAAGCAGGACTAGCCCCAATGTGAAAAACTGAGTTAAAAAGCCCTAAATTACTAATTCCTGAACCATTGATAGTTCCAAGCATTTGAAGGCACTTATATCCGGGGAGACTATTTATAAACGTGGTTTTGTAACGTTTATCCATAGCTAAAATATGATCCCGACTAAAATTCATCATTTAAAGATTTTTTAAATTTCCCATTCCTCCATCCACTCCCAGCACTTGTCCACTGATCCAGCTGCTTTCATCACTTAATAAAAATGAAATTGCAGATGCTATATCTTCGGGCATACCAATTCTGCCCAAGGGATGCCGTTTGGCTGAAGTTTCGCGTTTTTCTGGCGTATTAATAAGATTTGAAGCCAAAGGAGTATCTGTCAATGATGGAGCAACTACATTCACACGGATATTCTGTGAGGCAAATTCTGCTGCCAGAGAAAAAGCAAGACCTTCCACGCCACTTTTTGCAGCAGCAATGCTAGCATGATAACTCATACCTGTGCGTGCTGCAACGGAACTAATCAGGACAATAGAGGATGCCTTTGCATTTCTTAATGAACGATAGGACTGCTGAATAGTTTTTACTGCACCAACCACATTTAAGCGATATTCTGTAATAAAATCTTCTTCTGTCAAGCGACTGAATGGTTTAAGGGTTATACTTCCCACTGCGTATACCAATCCATGTATTTGCTCAGGTAGAAAATCAAGTAATGATGACGCTTCAGACAAAACGTCAAATTTAATATAGATCACCCCTTTAGGCCATTCCTCTGATGCAGTTCGGGAAGCAGTATAAATCTGTGCTCCATTTGCCGAAAGTGACTTGACGAGTGCTAGACCAATACCAGAGCTTCCACCAATAATCAGAATATTTTTGCCACTCAAATCCATCAACCAATATGTTTTAAAAATTCATTCCTTGTTTCAGGCAATAAGAATTTACCGCAATATTCTGCGGTTACGGTAGAACTGTTCATATCTCTTACTCCCCTAGATGACACGCAATGATGATGTGCATCAATAATAACTGCAACATCTTCTGTTCCTAGAGCAAGTTTCATTTCATTCGCAATTTGAATGGTTAATCTTTCCTGCACTTGTGGTCTTTGCGAATAATACTGTACAATACGGTTAAGCTTAGAAAGGCCAATCACCTTCCCTTGGCTGATATAAGCCACATGTGCCTTGCCTGTAATTGGCACAAAATGATGCTCACAATTGCTGTAAACTGAGATATTCCTCTCAACCAGCATTTGATTGTATTTATAATGATTTTCAAATAAGGTTGGCTTTGGTTTATGTTTAGGATTCAAACCACTGAAGATTTCCTTGACGTACATTTTGGCAACTCTTTTTGGAGTATCCTTTAAACTGTCATCAGTCAGGTCAAGACCCAGGATATCCATAATTTGAGTAAAATGTTTACTGATTAGCTGGATTTTTATATCGTCATCCATTTCAAATGCATTAGTCCTTAAAGGAGTATCAAAAGAAGTAGAAATATGCTCATCAGAGATCAGGTCCAATAATTCATTCTCGGCGTTGATCAGGTTGCGTAGCGTACTATTTGTATTCATTAGTATATTTTAGTATTAATTTTCCACAATTATAATGGTTATGTTTTAATTTTAACGAAAGAATAGGGTCGCACTTTTGTCATAAAAAACTGAAATACGATCCAAGGTAAATTTGTTGCCAAAAGAGGCTTTAAAACAATAAGTTGTAAAATACTAAAAAAAGAAAATTCAATATTAATTACAGCAGAAAGTTTAGAAAAACAAAACAAGACCTTATTTCCAGGTAGAATATCTCGCTATTAAGTGCTGATAAAATATTATTGCTATTAATTTTTTGCTCTAAAATAACCTGTAGTTCTGACAAAAAGAGTTATATACCAAAGATATTGCAATTTTCATTATTAAACGTTTAAACAATCATACCTTTGCATCCGCATCTATATTGTTGCAAGCTATTCGTTCAG
>JBIIWE010000364.1:0-3523 GCA_044339075.1 Daejeonella sp.
CCACCAACACTTCTTTAAGAATCGGAAGAACCTTTTCAGCATCCTTTGCCGCAAATTTTGAAGTAATTGTAGCCGATTCTTTACTTGCATAGGTATTCAGATCTGCTCCTATAAAATCAAGATCCTCTTCAATTTTTGTTTTAGAATACGATTTGGTGCCATATTGTAAACCTGCGGCAGTTAAACTCGCCAGACCGGATTTCTCAGCATCATAGATAGCTCCTGCAGGAACAATAGCAGAAACACTGATCAAAGGAACTTCATGCTGCTCCATCAGGTAAACGGTCAATCCATTGGGTAAAATAAATTTTTCATACACCGGAACTTTAAATGCCGCCGGAGCATTTTGGGCAATAGCCGGACTGCAAAGTATAAATGCTATCAGAACGGCAGAGATATTTCCTACTAATTTCTTCATTTCCTTATTCTTCTACGTTAGATTTCAAAATACCTACTGTACGGTTTGACTTATTAAAATATTGGCTTGCCACACGCTTCACATCCTCAATGGTGACCTTCGAATATTCAGCAGGCGCATCGAACATCTTTCGGTAATCACCAAAGAATAGCTCATATGTCCCGATATTATTCGACTTTCCATTGATCGTCTCAATCTGGGCATAAAACTCGATCAGCTTCTGATTCTTGATCTTTTGAAGTTCAATTTCAGTGATCCCATCTTTTTTTATTTTATCGATCTCCGAGTAAATAGCTGATTCTATATCCACTTCATTCACTCCTTTTGCTGCAATAGCATATAAAGTAAACAGATTGGGATCGAAGCTTTCGCTGAAATCAGATCCAACCATATTTGCCAGCTGCTTTTTATCAACCAGTTCTGAATATAGTCGTGATGAATTTCCACTGGTAAGTACAGCATTCAGTATACTTAAAGAATAATAATCCTTATTTGTAGCTTCCGGTGTATGGTAGCCAATCATTAAATAAGGGCTTGGAACTTCCTTCTGAATGGTTACTCTGCGCTCTCCAGTTTGTGGAGGCTCTACCAGATGAACCGATTTTGGCGGAGCATTTGCGGGTATTGGAGCCATGTATTTCTCTGCCATTCTCTTAACTTCATCAACCTTCACATTTCCGGAAATTACTACGACACAGTTATTTGGGGCATAATAGGTCTTGAAATATTTTTCAAGATCTTCTTTTGTCCAGTTTTTTATATCGGTCTCATATCCAATAACCGTCCAGTGATAAGGATGCTCCTGAAATGCACTTGCATTCAAGGCATCACTTAACATATTCCATGGAGAATTCTCAAGACCTGTGCTCCGCTCCGAAAGTACTACACCACGTTCACTTTCCACCATTTTAGGATCAATGTTCAAGCTGGCAATACGATCTGACTCGAGGTCAAAAATAGTCTCCATAGCATTTACAGGAAACCAATCCGTATAAACAGTAACATTCTGGGTGGTGTATGCATTATTGGCACCCCCATTAAATTCCATGGTTTGGTCAAACATTTTAGGTCCATATTTCTTTGACCCATTAAACATCATGTGCTCGAAAAAATGCGATAACCCTGTGATGCCGGGATGTTCATTTCGGGAACCAACCTTATAAAACAGGTACATATTGGCATTGGGGATTGAATTATCCTCAGCGACCAGGAATTTCATTCCGTTTTTTAAGGTAAAGGCCTTAATATCATCAGCCTTGGTCTGAGCGAGCAGGGGAATACAACAGCCCATGAGCAGAATGCTTAGTAATTTCTTCATTAGTATGTATTGGCTAGTGTGGAATTTTATTCAAATTAATAGATATTAAGTCTAATTTTACAATAAAATTGATTTTTCTTTAACCTATTATCGAGATTTATGCTTCCCCGCCATAATTTAACTTCAACAGATACATTCAAAGCCCTTTCTGAACATTTCAATACGATCAAAAAGGAGGAAATAATGGATCTATTCAGGGATACCACACGATTTAAACAATTTTCAATCACATTCGGAGATATTTTGCTTGATTACTCCAAGAACAGAATCAATTCAGAGACCCACAAACTACTATTGAATCTAGCCAAAGAATGTGAATTGAAGGAAGCCATTGAAGCCATGTTCAGGGGGGAAAAGATCAATGAGACTGAGGGGAGGGCAGTTTTACATACCGCATTACGTAACCCCAATAATTCAGGCTTCAATCTGGAGGGTAAAGATATATTAGCTGATATTCATCGAGTTTTAAATAAAATGGAACAGTTTTCTGATCGGGTGATCGGCGGGAAATGGAAAGGTTATACCGGCAAAGCAATTGCCCATATTGTGAATATTGGAATCGGTGGCTCAGATCTGGGACCCGTTATGGTAACGGAAGCACTAAAAGCCTACAGCAATCATATAAAATTACACTTCGTTTCGAATGTGGATGGTTCTCATATCGTGGAAACGCTTAAAGAACTTGATCCGGAGACTACCTTATTCATGATTGCTTCCAAGACATTTACTACGCAGGAGACAATGGCTAATGCCTTTTCTGCCCGCGACTGGTTTCTGAAAGGTAGCGCCGCGGAAGAAGATGTTGCCAAACATTTTGTGGCCATCTCGACCAATGAGCAGGGCGTTGCAAAATTCGGAATTGATACGGATAATATGTTTGAATTCTGGGATTGGGTTGGCGGAAGATATTCACTGTGGAGTGCCATCGGGCTTAGCATATCTTGCGGCATAGGATTTGCCAATTTCAAGGCTTTACTGGCTGGAGCACATGATGCCGATGAGCATTTCAGAAATACAGATTTTAATAAAAATATTCCGGTGACTCTTGCACTTCTGGGCGTCTGGTATACCAATTTTTTCGGTGCTGAAAGTCAGGCGATACTACCCTATGATCAGTATATGCATCGCTTTGCTGCCTATTTCCAGCAGGGAGATATGGAAAGTAATGGAAAATCAACCGACCGCAATGGTATGGCTGTCGACTATCAGACTGGTCCGCTGATCTGGGGAGAACCCGGCACTAACGGACAACATGCTTTCTATCAGCTCATACATCAAGGTACCAAACTGATTCCTTGTGATTTTATAGCACCCGCTCAGAGCCATAATCCAATCGGTATTCATCATCAGTTACTATTATCTAATTTCTTCGCTCAGACTGAAGCTTTGATGAATGGCAAGCGCAGAGATGAGGTGGAAGCAGAACTAAAAGCTGCCGGAAAAACTGCGGAAGAGATAGAGAAACTGGCACCATTTAAGGTTTTTGAGGGTAATAGACCCACCAACTCGATACTGATTAAAAAAATCACACCCCATACTCTAGGTTCGCTCATCGCCATTTACGAACATAAAATATTTGTTCAAGGTATTATCTGGAACATTTTTAGTTTCGATCAATGGGGGGTTGAACTGGGTAAGCAATTGGCCGGGCGTATTTTACCGGAGCTGGAGGATGAACAACCGGTTAGCGGGCATGATGCTTCTACAAATGGCTTGATTAATCAATATAAGGTTTGGAGGGGGGAAGCTGAAAGGGGAAAGGGGAAAGGGGAAGGCTGAAAGGGGAA
>JBIIWE010000365.1:0-3522 GCA_044339075.1 Daejeonella sp.
ATAAGTGAGGGAAGTGTTCCATTTTCGATAGCGACACGTAATATAGCGTCTTTGCCAACAAGATGTTTTTGTCCGACATAATCGTCAAGCGTTTCCGGACGCATTCGTTCAGCCAATGGTGGTATTGTTGCCATTAAATTCTCCTTAGTATTAAGCTGATGAATCATAGCCTTTAAGGCAGATCATGATTCATCCCGCGTCAATTAAATGCCTATTTCTTTATCCTGATAATCCTGAACCAATTCTACTGCATTTGATACTGAATCACCAATAATAGTTACAAAAGATCCAGGTATAATATTTTTTACAGCATATTTAAATGCTTCTTTAGCTTTATTAATAATTTGGATATCAATTTCTGGTTTTACTTCCTTTAAGCCTTCAATGAGGAGTTTTACAATCTCATCTCTTTCACGGCCTCGCAGGTATTTTTCCTGGCAGATGATCACATTATCGAACATTTCAGCTGATATCCGGCCTATCTCGCGAAGATCCTCATCTCTCCGGTCGCCCGTACCTGAGATAATTCCTGTACTTTTCTTGATATCCAGTGTAGAAAGAAAGTCCTTAATGCCTCTCAATCCATCCGGATTGTGTGCAAAATCGACCATGATCTTGCATTCTTTTAATTCAAAAATATTCATCCTTCCCGGAGTTTGCGCCGCAGAGGGGATGAAGGTTTCAAGCGATAAACGGATATCTTCGATCTTAAAGCCCCATACAAAGGTTGCAAGACTTGCTGCCAGCACGTTCTGAGTCATAAAGCCTACTGTACCATTAAAAGTAATTGGAATATGAGTTACTTTTTCAATTCTGATCTTCCAGTCGCCTTTCTTGATCGTTACAAAGCCATTTTCATAGACTGCTGCTATGCCTCCTTTGCGGCAATGTTCCTTCACTACCGGGTTTTTTTCATCCATGGTAAAGTAGGCTACATTGCAATGCACATCTTTGGCGATCTTCACACAATGTTTATTATCAGCATTTAAAATTGCCCAGCCATCATTTTTTACCGAATTAACCACCACTTGCTTTACTCGGGAAAGGTCTTCTAGCGTATGAATATCAGAAATACCTAAATGGTCTTCCTGAATATTTGTTATTACGGCAATATCGCAAAGTCCAAATCCAAGTCCGGATCTAAGAATACCTCCCCTCGCAGTTTCCAGAACAGCAAACTCAACCGTTGGATCTTTTAGGACAAATTCTGCGCTTATCGGACCCGTGGTATCTCCTTTCAGTAGCATGGAATTCTGAATATAAACACCATCTGATGTGGTAAAGCCAACCCTAAAGCCATTATTTTTCACAATATGAGCAATCAGACGAGTTGTTGTAGTTTTCCCGTTAGTGCCCGTAACAGCAATTATAGGTATCCTTGCAGATTTTCCCAGAGGGTAAAGCATGTCAATTACCGGAGCGGCAACGTTTCTCGGCAGCCCTTCACTAGGTGCAAGGTGCATCCTGAAACCCGGTGCAGCATTTACTTCCAGTACGACACCACCATTTTCTGTGAGGAGTTCCGTTAAATTCTTTGCCATGATATCAATTCCACAAATATCAAGTCCAATAACCCTTGCAATGCGTTCACACATAAATACGTTCTGTGGATGAACCATGTCTGTTACATCAATTGATGTTCCGCCGGTACTTAGGTTAGCAGTTGATTTCAGGTAAACGATCTCTGATTTTGGCGGAATAGTCTCTAAATTATATCCCTTTTTATCTAATAAATCAAGAGTGTCTCTGTCTACCGTGATTTCTGTCAATACATTTTCATGTCCGTAACCACGACGCGGATCACTATTTTCAATGTCGATTAATTCCTGAATGGTATTTTTCCCGTTGCCAACAACATTTGCAGGAACACGTTGCGCGGCTGCAACCATACGGTTATCAATCACTAATATTCTGAAATCATGCCCTGTTATGAATCTTTCCAAAATTACTCTGTGTGAATATTTTTGTGCATAGGCAAAAGCTTCAATGGCTTCTTCACGTGTTTTCACATTGATCGTTGCACCTTTACCATGATTACCGTTCAAGGGTTTGAATACCAGCGGGAACCCGATCTGAGTCAATGCAATTTCAAGATCTTCTTCAGACGAGATGGTCATTCCTTTGGCAACCGGAATAGCCTGCTCCTGTAAGATGCGTTTTGTTTCATCTTTATTTCCTGCTATATCAACGGCGATGCTACTGGTCTTATCAGTCATGGTGGCTCTAAACCTTACCTGGTTCACGCCATAACCTAACTGAACCAAAGAACTCCTGTTTAGTCGGATAAAAGGTATTTTTCGTGCTACAGCTTCATCAACAATGGATGCAGTACTTGGACCAAAACGCTCACGTTCACGCATTTTTTTCATGGTCATGATATCATTCTCAATATCATAATCTTCGCCTGCAATTAATGCTTCAGCAATGCGAACGGATGCTTCGGCTGCATATACACCTACTGTTTCTTCAATATAATTGAAAACTACATTGTATGTTCCGGAGGTCTTGGTCTCACGTGTTCTTCCAAAGCCTGTTTCCATACCAGCAAGAGATTGAAGTTCCAGCGCAATATGCTCAATAACATGTCCCATCCATGTCCCATCGTCTATACGTTCAAAAAATCCTCCTTCATGACCCGGTGAACATCTGTGATTATAAAGTGAAGGCATCAGTTTTTCAATTCTTTCCCTGAATCCCTCAATTTTATTAGTTGGACGCTGCTCCAGATCTTCCAAATCAAGACGCATCTGAATTAATTTTTTCCTTTTCGTTGACCAGATATTGGGTCCCTTTAATACCTGTATGCCTAATATTTTCATTTGATTATCTTTTGTTTTAAGGGTAATGTAGCCTGCTTAAAGCGGGTAGGCTACATCTGATTTTTTGATTTCGTTTTTGGTCTTGAACTTGTTCAGGTTTTTTTTAGTTATTTTTTTAACTGTAAAAACAGGCAAGGCATTATTTATAAAGGCTTAATTTTAGACTTCCAGATTAGAAATTATATTTCATTAAAATTAAAATATTAAATCTAGGAGAATAGCTTTTATATTTCTTCAATATAATCTGATTATCTGAATATAGGATATATCAATTATCGAATAAGCATATTTTTTTGTTAAACGCTAATCAAACCATGCTTCAAATAGAATTTAATCAATTTATTGAAGTTTTAAACTCCTTATAATAGGATATGGCAGATCATTCAATTTTGATAAAGGCCTTTATGGTTTCAATATGTGGATAAGTTTAGTAAGTTAAGTTTAAACTTATTATTGAGGTAATATATATTTGATTTTCAAGTGTTGTAAAGATATTAATTACTATGATTCCAAAGGGTAAATTTATTATAATAGGAGGTGCGGTTGATCTGGGAAGTTCACTAAACTTTAATGAAGATATCAGCCATCCAAATTATATTAAATTCTTTGAGCAGGGGATACTCAAGAGGATTATTCTGGAATCTGCCAAAGCTGAAAATTCAGTTGTTGAAGTTATAACTACTGCATCTCAGGTTCCTGAATT
>JBIIWE010000366.1:0-3515 GCA_044339075.1 Daejeonella sp.
TCCAGTTATAATTTGGTTTTTTAAGGCTCAAAAATCAGCTCCAGAAACTTTATTATATAAAGTCAGGTTTTTACCGGTACTGCTATTATTTCTTCAAATACTATTAGGGGTGCTGACAGTATTACACACTACCGGTGAAATTCCATTAATTTATGCGATTCTACACCAGTTTGTAGGAATGTTATTCCTGCTTTCATTGGTGTATACATTATTTTTGAGCAGGGGGAAACTTGGCAGATAGCTGCTGATTTTTTAATGTAGTGGCCTGGGTTTAATTATACCCCCTTTAGTATCACTAATGGTGTTCATGACAATAAAAGCTTTGTGGTCAATTAATTCGACCTCTTCTTTCAACTTGGATACTTCTAGTCGTGTAACTACCGTAAATATGATATCGATATCTTTATTTTTAAACTGAGAATTTTCCAACCCTCTTTCACCCTTATAGATCGTAACCCCACGACCAAGTTTTTGTGTTATTGCTTCTCTTATCTTGGCACTCTTGGCAGAGATGATAGTTACTCCAGTATATTCTTCAATACCCTGTATGATAAAATCCACAGTTTTGGAGGCCGATAAATAAGTTAAAATTGAATAGAGAGCAGTTTCAATATTTAGTATAAATGCAGCCACTATAAATATTAGGACATTGATTAGCAAAATGATGTCTCCCATACTTAGAATACTGGTTCTGTTAATATAAACAGCCAGAATTTCTGTCCCATCTATAACACATCCTCCTCTGATTGCCAGACCAATTCCAGCTCCAAGAAAGAACCCACCAAAAATTGATATGAGTAATTTATCATCAGTAATTACTGGGAAGTCGATGAAATAGATTAACGATGCGAGGGCTAGAATTGCCAGGGTTGTTTTAATAGCAAAAATTTTACTGATCTGTTGTGCACCCATAAGTATGAATGGAGCATTAAAAACGATGATCCAGATTGAAACAGGTATGCCGGTGAGTTGATAAGTCAACAGAGAGATACCAGTAATGCCACCATCTATAAAATGGTTGGGAAGCAAAAAACTTTTTAGACCGAATGATGCAAGAAATACTCCTAAAATTATCAGGGCTGCTTTCCCTAAATTTAATTTTAGCTTAATTATTCTTCTCGATTGTCTGCTAACCCTCATATTTTTAAAAATACGGAAAAGGTTTGCAGCTGATGAAAAGTTTATTCATATTTGCTTAAACAATGAAACTAAAGCAAATATATACGATCTGGTGGTGGCAAATGTTCAAACATTCGGCAATCAGTTAGGTATGTATTTTTCAGTATAAAGAAAATAATACTAAGGGTTGCTCAAAGAGCAACCCTTTTTTATTAAAAATTAATTTGAGTTAAAATTATTGAACATCTTTCGAATAAGATATCTGGCCATAAAGCCTGAAAAATAAAATTTGTATGAAAAAAATATTGAATCACCTGTTTGAACAAAAGACCTTTGGGAAGGATGAATCGAAGGAGATTTTGACCAATATCACACTGGGCAAATACAATGCTTCACAAATGGCAGCATTTATGGCTGCTTATTGTATGCGTAATATTACAGTTGAGGAACTTGAGGGTTTTAGAGATGGGATGCTGGAATTATGTTTGAAGGCCGATCTGCATGAATATGAATTGATTGATCTTTGTGGCACAGGCGGTGATGGTAAGGATACTTTTAATATTTCAACTCTTGCCTCATTTGTAGTTGCAGGTGCTGGTTATAAGGTTTCAAAGCATGGAAATTACGGTGTTTCTTCGGGATGCGGTTCATCAAACGTGATGGAATATCTTGGGTATACTTTTTCAAATGATACGGGTCATTTGAAAAAATCTTTAGATAAAGCTGGAATTTGCTTTTTACACGCGCCATTATTTCATGCGGCAATGAAAACTGTTGCACCCATTAGAAAGGAGTTGGGTGTGAAAACTTTTTTTAATATGTTGGGGCCACTTGTTAACCCTGCAAGACCTAAATATCAAATGGTAGGTGTATTTAGCCTTGAGCTAGCTCGTTTGTATGCCTATTTGTATCAGAAATCAGATACAAAATATACTATTGTCCATTCTCTTGAAGGATATGATGAAGTATCATTAACCTGTGATTTTAAAACTTTTTCTGCCTCTGGTGAACATATTCATTCAATAGCACAGTTAGGATTTGAGAAAATTGATCCTGATAAAATTGGTGGAGGTAGTACAGTTAAAGATTCTGCAGATATTTTTAAAGCTGTTCTGGAAGGAGAGGGGACTACTGAGCAAAACAATGTTGTAGTATGCAATGCAGCGGTGGCTATTCGTACAATTAAACCTGAACAATCATTTTCCGACTGTTTTTATGAAGCAGAAGAGTCATTGCAAAGTAAGAAAGCCCTGGATAGCTTTAAGAAAATGTTATCATGAAAATAAAGGTCTGCGGAATGAGAGATTCGGCTAATATCATTGATCTTGCTCAATTGAAGCCCGATTACCTTGGATTGATTTTTTACTCTCAGTCCAAACGGTTTGCAGCAAATTTGGATAAAGGTATATTAAGCTCATTGCCTGATTCTATCAAGTTAACAGGTGTGTTTGTTAATGAAACAATTGATGAAATAATAAGTAAAATTGATGAATATGATTTAAATGCAGTTCAACTGCATGGTTCAGAATCGGAGATCTATTGTAAGCAGTTGAGAGATCTGCACAGTGTTAGGTTTCCGTTTAGAAAACTTGAAATCATTAAAGCTTTCGGAATTTCTCCCGGTTTTGATTTCAATCAGCTTACTCAATTTAACGATGTGGTTGATTACTTTTTGTTTGATACTAAAACTACCGAACATGGGGGATCAGGTATAGCGTTCGACTGGAAAATATTGAATCAGTATAAGGGAATAAAACCTTACTTTCTGAGTGGTGGTTTAAGTCCTGTAAATATCGCAGAGATCAGTAATTTTATACCTGAACAGTTATATGGTATAGATCTGAATAGTAAATTTGAATTGGAGCCAGGGCTTAAAGATATCAGTAGTCTTAAATCCGTATTTGAATTAATTGGTAAATAAAACTAGTCTGAAAAGGCAAAAATATACTATATGAACAGAGAATTTATAAGCAGTTCGGTTAAATGGGGAGTAAACCAAAAGGGGTATTTTGGTGATTTTGGGGGAGCATATATTCCAGAAATGTTATATCCAAACGTAGAGCAACTCCGTCAGCAATATCTTAGCATTATTTATGAACCTGGTTTTCAGGAAGAGTACCATATGTTATTGAAGGATTATGTGGGCAGGCCTTCTCCTTTATTTCATGCAGAGCGTTTATCTGCAAGATATGGTACAACAATTTATCTCAAAAGAGAGGATCTGAATCATACCGGAGCCCATAAGATCAATAATACTGTAGGTCAGATATTGCTTGCCGAGCGATTGGGAAAGAAGCGAATCATTGCTGAGACTGGAGCAGGGCAGCATGGTGTTGCAACTGCAACAGTATGTGCTCTCACAGGCCTTGAGTGTATTATTTACATGGGTGAAGTAG
>JBIIWE010000021.1:0-12104 GCA_044339075.1 Daejeonella sp.
TGTCATTACATGAGCAAAAAGTACATAAAGTATAGTACAAACAACCAGTGAACCTAATATTCCTATTGGCATGCCTTTTTGAGGATTTTTAGCTTCCTGAGCTGCAGTTGATACAGCATCAAAACCTATAAAGGCAAAGAATACTACTGCTGCCCCCGTTGAAATACCTGTCCATCCGAAATTTTCAAATTTACCGGTGTTCTCTGGAATGTAGGGCACATAATTGTCGGGATTGATATGACTCCATCCTAAAATGATGAACATTAATACAACACTAACTTTTAAAATTACCAGGAAGTTATTCATGTTTGCAGATCCCTGAGTACCACGAATCAAAACAAGAGACAAAATACTCACAATGAATATTGCGGGCAAATTAATTATACCACCATTGATGATCGTTCCATCTCCGAGTTTCATCGTTTCCCAAGGGGAAACAATGTATTCATGCGGGAGATTAATATTGTATTTATGAAGGAGTTCTAACAGGTACCTTGACCAGCTTACAGCTACAGTAGCAGCTCCTAAAGCATATTCAAGTACAAGATCCCAACCAATGATCCAGGCCATAAACTCACCCATTGTAGCGTAAGAATAGGTATATGCACTTCCTGCGACTGGAATCATGGATGCAAATTCTGCATAACAAAGTCCGGCGAATGCACAAGCAAAAGCAGCTAGAGCAAATGAGATAGTAACTGCCGGACCAGCATTCTCAGCAGCTGCAATTCCTGTGAGGGAAAATAAACCAGCACCAATAATTGCACCTATTCCTAAAGCTACCAGATTGACACTGGTTAATGATCGTTTTAATGTGCCTTCACCTGTCTCATTTGATTCGAACATTAACTGTTCGATGGATTTTTTGTGGAACATACGAATTGGTTTAGTTAATATAGTTTATGTGAAAGTATAATTTTAACAGATTTCAAACGTAATTAATTAAAATGGAAATAGGAAACCTGATTGATCTTGCCAACTGGGCAATAGATACCTATTATATAGTCAGCTTATAAGCCAAGTAGGTTAGTATTCAATTAACACAAAAGGGAATTCAATTTGAATTCCCTTTTGTGTTTTTATTATCTTCTGATGGTATCAGTCGTATTTACAATGGTATCGATGATTGTATTACCAGCCTGATCTTCAGATTTGATCACTTTTATTTCTTTTTGAACTTCAACAGTTACTTTATGAGACAAACCAGCAGAAATATGAGGAGCAATGATCAAAGATACGATTGACATAAGTTTGATCAGAATGTTCATCGAAGGACCTGAAGTATCTTTAAATGGATCTCCAACAGTATCTCCTGTAACAGAAGCTTTATGTGGTTCAGATTTTTTGTAATACATCTCACCATCGATCTCAACGCCTTTTTCAAATGATTTTTTTGCATTATCCCATGCACCACCTGCATTAGACTGGAACATACCCATCAATACACCTGAAACAGTAACACCTGCTAATAGTCCGCCTAAAACCTCAGGTCCAAAAGAAAATCCGATAATGATTGGAACGATAAGTGCAATTGCACCAGGTAACATCATTTCACGAATGGATGCTTTTGTTGATATAGCAACACATTTTTCATATTCAGGTTTTGCTTTGTATTCCATGATTCCAGGAATTTCGCGGAACTGTCTGCGCACTTCATTCACCATGTCCATAGCTGCTCTGCCAACTGCTGAGATACAAAGTGCTGAGAAAATAAAAGGAATCATTCCTCCAACAAATAATCCTGCAAGTACGTCTGCTTTGTAAATGTCTATGTGATCAATACCGGCAACACCAACAAATGCAGCAAATAATGCAAGTGATGTTAAGGCAGCTGAGGCAATTGCAAAACCTTTTCCGGTTGCGGCAGTAGTATTACCTACAGCATCCAGGTTATCAGTACGATCTCTAACTTCGGGAGGTAATCCACTCATTTCAGCTATACCACCTGCATTATCTGCAATAGGGCCAAAAGCGTCGATAGATAACTGCATGGCAGTGGTAGCCATCATTCCTGCTGCAGCAATAGCAACACCATAAAATCCTGCGAAATAGAAAGATCCGTAAATACCAGCAGCAAGTACCAGGATAGGAGCAACTGTTGATTCCATTCCTACGGCTAAACCTGAAATGATATTGGTCGCATGACCTGTGGAAGATTGCTTGATTATACTAAGAACCGGACGTTTACCCATTGCTGTGTAATATTCAGTGATCAGACTCATTAATGTACCTACAACCAGTCCTACAATGATGGAGTAAAATACATCCATACTTGTAAAGGCAATAGCTCCTTCTTTTAAGGTACCACCAACCATATCTCTGCTCATAAACATTTCTCCTGCAGGCAACATCCATTTTACTGCGAAGAAAGAAACAATTGCAGTTAATATAATTGAAGACCAGTTGCCCATGTTCAAAGCATTCTGAACACTATCAGTTTCTTTACTGATTCTTACAAATGTCGTAGCAATAATTGATAATATTAATCCAAGACCAGCAATAAGCATGGGTAATAGGATAGGAGCAATTCCTCCGAAATTATCGATAGAAACAATTTCACGACCAAGGATCATGGTTGCTAATATAGTTGCAACATAGGATCCGAATAGATCGGCACCCATACCAGCTACATCGCCAACATTATCACCAACGTTATCAGCGATAGTTGCAGGATTTCTTACATCATCTTCAGGAATACCTGCTTCAACTTTACCTACAAGATCAGCACCTACGTCGGCAGCTTTAGTATAAATACCACCACCAACACGTGCAAATAATGCAATTGACTCAGCTCCAAGTGAAAAACCAGCTAAAACTTCAAGAGCTTTTTCCATCTCTTTTCCATTCACACTACCACCTGTATTTACAACATACATATTATAGAATACAATGAATAAACTTCCAAGCCCTAAAACAGCAAGGCCAGCAACACCGATTCCCATTACACTGCCAGCAGTGAAAGAAACCTTTAGTGCTTTTGCTAAGCTTGTACGTGCTGCCTGAGTAGTACGAACATTTGCCTTAGTTGCAATCTTCATTCCTATATAACCGGCAAGGGCTGAGGTAAATGCACCGATAACAAAAGAAACTGCAATTACCCAGCTTGAAGTTTCAACTAGGGTGCCAGAATAGGCTAACAAAATGGCTGCGATTACTGAAAAATATCCTAAAACCTTCCATTCAGCTTTAAGAAAAGCCATAGCTCCGTCTGCGATATAACCCGAAAGTCGCTGCATGTTTTCATCACCAGCATCTTGCTTTGTAACCCAGGCTGATTTTATAGCCATAATCACGATGCCAAAAACACCCATCGCCGGTATTAAATAAATTAAATTGTCTTGTAAAAACTCCATGGATAATTCTCTGTTTATTTTCTTTATATTTTCTTATTCAATCGGCAAAAATAGCAGGCTTATTCTATTAATCAAACACTGAAATTCATAATGTTGTGATATTCAATCATATTTCTTTTGGATTATAATTATATATACTGATTATGAGATAGTTATGTAAATTATTTATTTGTATTTTTTGTGATTTTTTTTAAACAAAATAAAGAATAATCTGATTTTGTCTAATTTTATTGATTACAGATATTTTTTTAATGTAAGTTTAATCTTAAATCAAAACTAAATATTATTATGAATGAAACTTTAGACCAAAATGAAATGAAGCGTGAGCTCGGTCTTCTGGATGCAACATTACTGGTTGCAGGTAGTATGATCGGTTCCGGAATTTTTATCGTTGCAGCTGATATTACTCGCAATGTCGGTTCTGCCGGATGGTTGATCGCTGTTTGGTTAATTACCGGATTAATGACCTTAATTGCAGCGGTTAGTTATGGAGAACTCAGTGCAATGTTTCCGAAAGCTGGTGGACAGTATGTTTATCTGAAAGAAGCATACAACCCATTGGTGGGGTTTTTATATGGCTGGAGTTTCTTTGCTATAATACAAACGGGTACTATAGCAGCGGTTGGAGTTGCTTTTTCAAAATTTACCGCATATCTATGGCCTCAGGTTAGTGAAGATCTCATTCTTCTTACGGTGGGTTCAGTCAAAATATCAGCAGCCCAGGTTCTGGCAATTGGTATAATTATATTGCTTACCTATATCAATACAAAAGGAATAAAGGGTGGTAAAATGATTCAAACTTCATTTACCCTAACCAAATTGATTAGCCTTTTTGGTCTGATCATCTTTGGATTTATTGTAATGAAGCCTGAAATATGGACATCTAACTGGGAGAATGCATGGAGCATGCAAAAACTAAGCCCCGATGGTACATTTCAGTCGCTTACCATTGCTGCCGCTCTCGGTGCAGTTGCTGCTGCCATGGTTGGTTCGATCTTTAGCAGTGATTCATGGAATAACGTGACCTTTATTGCCGGAGAGGTTAGAAATCCTAAGAGAAATATTGGATTGAGCTTATTTCTGGGTACGATGATCGTAACCATTGTATATATACTCGCAAATCTTGTTTATTTGGCAGTTTTACCTTTAGAAGAGATCGCCTACGCAGAAAAAGACAGAGTTGCAGTTGCAGCTTCAAGTGTGATATTCGGTAATGTTGGAACAGTAATTATTGCACTTATGATTATGGTCTCGACTTTTGGTTGTAATAATGGATTAATTTTGGCCGGAGCCCGTGTTTACCATACCATGGCAAATGATGGTTTATTCTTTAAAAAGACTGCTAATTTAAATAAACATGCCGTTCCTGAATTCGGATTATGGTTACAATGTCTGGTGGCATCTGCATTATGTTTGAGTGGAAAATATGGGGATCTGCTCGATATGATCTCTTTTGTAGTAGTCATTTTTTATGTGTTGACAATTTTGGGAATCTACATTTTAAGAGTTAAAAGACCAGAGGCGGAAAGACCTTACAAAGCTTTTGGATATCCTTTTCTTCCGGCATTATACATTGTTTTGGGTATCAGCTTTTGTATTTTACTTATTATATTTAAGCCAAATTTCACCTGGCCCGGACTTATCATCGTGTTGACAGGTGTTCCTATTTATTATATGTGGAAAGCATTGGATAAAAACAAGAGTTAGTCATACGAGTTATTTTTTTTAATCTTTATTATAAAGAACCGGCACAATTTTTTATTGCCGGTTCTTTGTTTTAGGGCAAGCTGAAATTGATGGGTAGTGTATAAACTTGCCTCAATTTTGATTTCCTAAAGCATAGGTATCCTACGCTTTGTTACGATTTTGGAAGACAATCTCCAGCCTCTGGGTCTTGTAAATTTTCGGTGAAATTTATCATCAGGCTCATAGTTTATTTAGCTTTTGGCTGATAAAATCAATAGGAATCCAAAAAAAACAATAATTTTCTTTTAAATAACTTCAGCTACCACAAAGGTACTGCCACCGATAAAAATAAGGTCATTATTTCCTGCATTTTCCTTTGCTGCATGTAAGGCGGCACGTACTGATGGGTAAAAAGCACCGGTCAGTCCAAATTTACTTGCTTCTAATTTCAGGTCATTCGCCGGTTTTGCTCTGGGTATATCTGGCTGACAGAAATAATAAAATGCTTTTTGAGGTAACAGGCTCAAAATTTTAGAAATATCCTTGTCTTTCACCATTCCAATAACCATATGAAGATTTTTGTGAGGTGTTAAATTGATATTTTTCATAACCTCCCTGATCCCATCTTCATTATGTCCGGTATCACAAATGATCTGTGGATTATAATTCAGCGTATGCCAGCGTCCCATCAAACCAGTAAGCTTTTTTACTTGTTTTAAAGCGGATAGGATATCCTGGTCATCTAGTTGATAACCATTAAGTCTTAAGTGCTTTACAGCGCTTAATACGCCTGCCAGATTCTTTAATTGATAGCTTCCGGTAAGATCTAATTCAATACAGTCAAAACTAAAAACAGGGGTATCAATAGTTGTTTTTTGTTTGATCTCTAAATTCAAAAATCCAGATGAGTCATTTTGTGTTTGAGACCGAAATATGTCCCACTCATCACTTGCGAAAGTAAGGTTTGAATTCATTTCCAAGGCCTTATTGATGAATATATCTTCAACTTCGGACTGTCTCTGACTAACAACCACAGGCACATTGTGTTTGATTATACCGGCTTTTTCAGATGCGATCTCATTTAAGGAATTACCTAAAATATTCATGTGATCATAGCCAATATTACTGATCACACTTAATTCAGGATGTATCACATTGGTTGAATCAAGCCGTCCACCGAGCCCGACTTCGATAATTGCGATGTCTACCTGATTTTCAGAAAAGTATTCAAATGCCAAAGCTACAGTAACTTCAAAAAATGAGGGTTCCAATTCCTCTATGTACTGTTGATGAGCTTCTACGAATTGAATCACTTTCATTTCAGCAATCATTTCTCCGTTTATTCGGATTCTTTCCCTGAAATCACGGAGATGTGGTGAAGTGTATAATCCTGTTTTATACCCCGCTTCCTGAAGTATAGCAGCCAGCATATGCGAAGTTGAACCCTTGCCGTTGGTGCCACCGACATGGACAGATCTGAATTTTTCTTGAGGATTTTTAAGTTCCTGACAAAATTTGATCGTATTCTGTAAGCCTGGTTTGATTGCACCCTTTCCAAGGCTACTGAACATGGGTAGCCTTGAATATAGATAGTGGAGAGTCTCAGAATAATTCATTAATGCCCTAATGATTTTATTCTGCTAATATCCTGAAGAGAATCCTATTCTGGAAATGTGAGGTAAATTAAAATGACCTGATGTTTAAAATAAATCTGAGCTAGGAACCGTGATATCACTATTTTCCTCTGCGGTAATAAAATAGTTTATTAAAACTATAGATTTTATTGTTTTCATATGCCTATGTAACACCCATTTGAATGGATTGTTCTGATAAAATGGCAAATAGTATATGGGGAATAATCGGTGACAGAATTATTTAACCTTGAAATTAAACATCACTACACCAATTTGAACATCAGGAGCTGATTCAAGTTTGTTTAAAGAAGATCCAATAACTGCAATGCGGCATTTTTCCCAGATATCTTTGTCTGATAGGGTAGTTCCTTTTACGCCAGGGATGGCATTCACCACAATACCGTTTTTATCTACATATATCCTTACGGCAACTTTTCCGTATTTCTGACCATTGTCCTTCGGAATAGTTAGATTGGTAAATTTCCTGCTTTTAAGGTCCAGCGCATAACTTCCATTACCTGAGCCACCTTCTCCATAGTCGGGCGAAAGTGGGTCGCCATTAGCGCTTCCTTGATTGCCAGCAACAGAACTTGTTCCATCACCTTTCCCAAGGCCATCGTTCTTTTTACCTTTATAAAGTGCATTTTGATTAACTGCGGGCTTGTTATCTTTAGCCGGCACACTCACAGAAGGTGATTTAGCGGTACTTTTTTCTTTAGTGACAATTTCAGGAGCATCTTCATTATTCTGAGTTGCAATAGCTTTATCTGTAACCTCCGAACTCACATCAGCAGAAGTGTTATTGTCAACGATCACTTTGTCTGGTGAAGTATTATTGGCATCAGGAGAGGTTGAAGGCTCTTCAACACTCATATAATCATCTCCCATACCGAATTCAGAGGTACCATAATTGACAATGATCCCACCTGTACCTGTATCAGGTTCAACACGGCTCGCAATAATGAAGAAGCTAATCACCAGAAACAAGATCATAATACCAGTTGAAATGGCATATGCTTTCGGATAATTGTTCTCTTCTTGTCTGCGGTATTCTATCATTTTTTTGTTTCTGTAGCTAAAACAAGTTTAATCTTCAGTTTATTGGCAATATCTGTCAGTTCAATTACATTCTCAATTGCAATTGTACGATCGGCATATAGAATGATGGTCATGTCAGGAGATGCTTTTTGATATACCTCTATATTCTGAAACAGATCGGAAGCATTGACCTTTTTCTTCTCTACATAATATTCAAGATCCTTTGTGATCGAAACATTAATTGTCTTTTGTGGGATTGATTGACCTGAACTTGATCTTGGTAAGAACAGCTTAACCACATTTGGATTTGCCACAGCTGATGCCAGGAGAAAGAACAGCAGCAAAAAGAACATAATATCGTTCAATGCCGATGTATGAACCTCAACGGTTCCTCTCTTTTGTCGTTTTCTTAAATTCATTTGCCTGGTTCTTCTAATAGGTCAATAAACTCAATAGCATCAGTCTCCATTTTAAGGATAATTCTGTCGACCATGATATTCAGAATATGATATAAAACATAGGCAATAATACCAATGATCAAGCCGGTTGCTGAAGTGATCATTTTTACATAAAGTCCGCCAGAAATGGTTCCTATTTCGATGATTCCTTTAACTGATACCTCATGGAAAATAGTAATAACCCCAATGATCGTGCCTACGAAACCAAGCATAGGCGCTATCCCGGCAATAATTCCAAGAATACTGATATTCTTCTCCAGTTTTGAAACTTCAAGTTTTCCAACATTCTCAATTGCTCCTTCAATATCTTTAATTGGTCTTCCAATTCGTAAAAGGCCTTTTTCAAGCATTCTTCCAAGCGGAGTATTGCTATTTCTGCATATGGCTAGGGCAGAATCGAGATTTGCAGATTTAACACTCTGCTTTACCTGCATCATCAGGTTCATTTCATCTTTGGAAGCCTTTCTAATAGTTAGATACCTCTCTACAAATATAACTAGGCCCATGAATGCAAGTAATGCCAATGGCACCATTACCCAACCGCCTTTGAACAGGAGTTCAATAAACCTTAATTCTTCACCGGTTTGCATCGTCTGAATGGTAGCTGCTGCGGTATCAGCAATAGGATTAAGCGTATCAATTTGAAGTAAAAACATTATTTTGGATTTTTGGATTGTTTTACCCGGGCTATCCAGGCATCTTTATTTATATTTTTTCGTATTATGGTTAATTCTTTTTTAGCTGATTCTTCATCTAAGAACGTACCGAGACTGATTTTTAGCATTTTTCCAGGCATATTTTCAACGATCTTTGCTTGAATTCCTTTTGTGCCAATTTCTTTAATGTACATGTCGGCTTCACTTTTTCTTGAAAATGCAGCTGTAATTATCTCATAATTAACAACTTCGCTTTCAGGACCTAGAACAATTGTTTCAGATAAATTAGTCGCAGTAATTGCAGTATCCCTTATTTGCTGTAGGCTATCTGATACTATTGATGCACTATCAACAGCATTTTTTATTAAGTCTGAGCTTATTTTTGTTGAATCAATTAAATCAGGAGCTACCTGTTCAACTTTATTTGTCGAAGAAAAAACACCGGCACTTTTGTTTTTAATGAAACTATTGAAATCGGAATTGAAATAAAACAATGCAGAAACAGCAATTAAAAGAGCTAAAAAGCTAATAAATAGGGTAATCCAGGATCGTGACTTCTTGATTTCTTCTTCTTCTTCTTCTTCTATATCTTCACTCACCTGAGTAACAGATATTTCTTCCTTTACTGGAAGAAAGCCTTCTGTTTTTAATTCAGGAATGGGTTTTAATCCGAAAAAATTATCAGGTGCTCCAAAATTACTTGAAGGAATTAATGTAAGTTTTCCTTTTTTCTTGTGGAGAGAACCTATAGGCTGTATTTCTACCGAGTCGGAGCTATTAAGTTGTTCCAATAGACCCTCTGAGAATTTTTTAATAAGTTCCTCTGCTGCAGTGTTACTTAGATTTTTCTTAACACTAATAAACTGAATAAGACTTAAATCGCTGATTTCACTCTCCTTGAAAGATATTTGGTAGGAAGGGGGATAGAATTCATTACTAGCGCTGTTAAATGAACCGGCAAGTCTGATTTTCATAAAAGTGCCTAATCCAGCAACGTTTATTTCATCCTGTTCACGTAATAACTCTCCAATGTAAAGACCTATATCCATTATACGGCTAATTTAAACTAAATTATCAAGCTGCCAAACTAAGCCTTAAAATGAATAGTTCACTCCGCCTAGTAAGGTAAGTCCCATTTTAGGATAATATAAATATCTCTGATAGGACTGACCTGTTAAATTATTAGCTCTCAAATAGACTCCAATTTTATGGTGTACCTTATATTCTGCACCTGCACTAAGATCTATAAAGCCCTTAAGAGTACTTGAAGTAAGGCCAGCTCCAGCTGCATTAACCCTTGCATAAGTTTCACCCTGGAAAAGAAGTTCGGCATCCAGAAAAAGTTTTTGATTAACCTGAGCTCTGGCATTAGAGATCAGTCTCACAGTTGGTTTGAACCATGCATGAGTTTGATTAGCCAGATCATATTTGAAGATCTGTGCTTTACCGCCAATACTAAATACATCAGAAGCTTTTACATTTAATTCGCCTTCGAGACCGAATATAGTACTCTTGCCATTATCATAAATCACATCAAAGCGGTTAACTAAGGTTTGATTATTCACCATTAGTTGCATATTGTCAATATTCTTATAATATCCCATGATCTTGTATCCAAATTCTGAACCCACATTTCCTTTAACTCCAGCTTGTATATTGATACTCTCCAATGAGTTTTTAATTTCAAGATTTTTATTTAAAAATGGATTTTCCAGAGCCAGATCTCTAACAGAGGTTTTTAATACATCTCCATTAACTCCTGCAAATACAACTGCATATTCAGGAACTACCGGAAGCTCTGCAGATACAGAGGGGAAAATATTCAGGCGGCTGTTTGTGCCAAATTCCTGTACAACATTTGCACCCAGTTTTATATCATAACCTTTGCCTTTAAAATTTACGTAAGGGTTTGCTCTCAGTATATTGTTTCCCATAGAATAGGCGGCGTCTTTTGTTGATGTGAAATCTGCCGATGCATTCAGTCCGACATTGAAAAGATTGATTTCCTTGTTAACATATCCTCTCAAAAGGACTGAGTTTTCCCGTGCATCGTCAATATTGCTGAACTGGTAAGCATTTATGCTCGCTGAATAATTAAAAGGAGAGGACGGAGAATAATTATTCATTAGTTCTGCCTCAGCAGCAATAGTACTGAAGCGCTGTTTACTCATGTCGATAGCTACGCTCGATGTAGGAATAAATCCATAGAAGAAAGTCGACCGGCGGTCATAGCTTAAATTTCCTGAAACACGATATGAATCTGCTACTGACCTTCCAAAAATACTCAGTTCCTGATTTGAAAATTGCTGTTTTTCTAAATTGCCTTGCTGAGACAGGTGCTTAAAATGAGCCCCTGTTTGTAATGCTTCATCTCGGCCTGAATTGAGATAGGCTTCAGCTTGAGCAGTATTGAAATTTCCGGCACCCACTTTAATATAATTATTGGAAAGTACTGATGAACGTTCATCTGCCATTTGCTGGGCCTGAAGTTCTTTGATATTCGAATTCAGCTCAAGCTTTTTGTCAATTACACTATAGCTTAGGACTGGTTTAAAGGCTTTGGTGCTATTCATGTCAGGGTTCCGACGTATTTTAACAGCATCTGCCAGGACTGGTTTATATGGCCTTATAACCTCTATTTCTTCAGTAATGTTCGCAGATTGTGTACCAGTGGGAGTTTCGTTTTTTTTATCCTGTGCCTGAGCTGTAACAGATAAAACAAACAAACTAACTATCAGCGTATATTTTAAAGTCGGAATATTCATTATCTATTATTTTTTTTTCAGTTTTTCCAATTTTTCTTTGGCCAGAGCAAGGATGTCATCATCCTCATTCTCGTAATTTTCAATGATACTCTGGAGCGTGCTTTTTGCCTGGAAAGCATCTTTTAAACCGATGTAGTTGTCGGCAATCAGAATATAAGTTTTTGCTACCCAATAATCATGGGAAGGCATTTTATTGGTCAGGTCAAAGGCTGAAGACAGGGAGGTTTTATATTCACCTTTCAGGAATAATATATTAGCCATATTATATTTTGCTTCGGCACCTGTTACGGTTTGTGTTTTTTCTGCAACTTCGGTAAAGTCTTTAACTGCCTGAATGGTATCACCGATGATCAGATTGGCTTTTCCTGAATAAAGTCCTGCTCTGAATAGATCTTCTTCTGAAGATTTATTAGACTCTTTTATGAATTTTACATATTGAAGTGTTTCATCCGGTAAATTCATACTGGAATAAGCCTCCATCAGATTATTAACAGCAAAACTATAATTAGCTTTA
>JBIIWE010000367.1:0-3513 GCA_044339075.1 Daejeonella sp.
CATCTGGTTCTAATACGGGAATTCATGAGCTGGCTCTTAATCTGGGAATGATCAGGGGACAAATTTCATATCCCACTTTAACTATTCTGGATGAAAAGAAGAATATCATTTTCCAAAAGAATGGTTACCTCAAACCTAAAGAGCTTTTGTATCTGCTTAAATTGTAAGACAGATGATTTATTTAGTGATGAGAACTGGAATTTGCACATTATGACGAACCTTTTCCACGGTTGTTCCAAAGATCAGATCACTGATGCCGGAATGTCCATGTGCGCCCATTACCAGCAGATCAAGTTCTCTTTCTTTAACAATTTCTGAAATCGCTTTGGCAGCTGTTCCATATCCGATAGCAATAGTGATCTTATATCCAAGTTCTTCCAGATTTAATTTATACTTCTGAAGATTATCAGTATCACGCTGTGTTTCATGATCCAAAACTTTTTCTCCGTGGAATCTGGCGCCCGCAGTTTCAACAATATGTATCAAATGATACTCAGCATCTTTACCACCCTGAAGAAGTGCATGCCGTAAAGTATTCCGGTCATTTTTAGAGAAATCAACCGAAATGCCCACTTTATGGTATTGTATGGGTTGAATTTCTCCGATCTCTAATGCTTCACCATGAGGTACATTGGATGAATGTAGTTCAGAGTTCTTGAAAAATGGCATGATGAATACATAAACAAGCAATGCAAAAATCAGGACTACTGCAGGGATAACCAGTAGATAGATCCACCAAATTCCGACGGTCGTTTCTTTTATCCAACCTCCAATCTCTTCAATAACGAGCTGAACATTTAAACTAACAATGATCAATGCCGTTAACCAGGCAAGTATTTTTACCCAGGTCTTTATGGCATATTCTTTCATTTTTGCTTTATCAGAGTTAAAATGTATCAGTGGGATTACTGCAAATCCTAACTGTAAACTCAACACAACCTGGCTCAAAACCAATAATCCGCCAAGGGCATCTTCTCCAAAATGCAGAATAGTATAAAATGCAGGAATTATGGCCATCATCCTTGTTAAAAGGCGTCTGATCCAGGGCTGTATCCTTAGTTTTAAATGGCCTTCCATCACAATCTGACCCGCTAAAGTTCCCGTTATTGTAGAGCTTTGTCCCGATGCAATGAGGGCAATGGCAAACATGGTGGGTGCAACTGATCCAAATATATGATCAAGTAATTTGTAGGCATCCTGAATTTCTGCTACCTCAAATAGGCCGTTTTTATAGAATGCAGTGGCAGCTAGTATGAGTATGGCGGCATTTACAAAGAATGCCAGGTTCAGCGCAATAGTAGTATCAATAAAATTATATTTTAATGATTCCCTGATTCCTTTTGGAGTTCTTTCGATCTTTCTTGTTTGAACCAATGAGGAGTGCAGATATAAATTATGCGGCATTACTGTAGCACCAATGATTCCTATAGCAATATAAAGTGCATTTCCCGTCAGAATTGATGGTTTAAACCCCGAGATCACTTCTCCCAATACCGGTTGAACAATGAACATTTCAGTAAGGAAGGAGATCCCAACAATAAATACCATAGAAACAATAAATACTTCCATCATTCTCATTCCCTTGTTCATCAGAAAAAGGAGGAGGAATGTATCGAGTATAGTTATAGAAATTCCCCAGGTGAGTGGTAAGCCGAATAACAGGTTTAGTCCGATTGCCATTCCAATAATCTCTGCAAGGTCGCAGGCAACAATGGCAATTTGTGCCAAAACATATAAAGGATAATTGATATATGCTGGATAGGTATTTCGCGATGCTTGCGCCAGATCTAGTCCGCGAACTATTCCCAACCGGGCACTCAGTGACTGAAGTAATAGGGCCATCAGGTTTGACATGAGTAATACCCAGATCAATTTATAGCCAAACTGACTACCGCCGGCGATATCTGTTGCCCAGTTTCCCGGATCCATATAACCAACGCTGACAAGATATGCCGGACCTATGAATGCAAAAAGCTTTCTCCATCCGGTTTTCCCACTAGTACTTATAGAACTATGTACCTCACTTAACGAATCGTCATTTTTGGTACTCATAGCATGACTAAGATATTTTTTGCAACCTCACGACTGATTGTTCGATCAGAATTTCCGTTTACTACAAGCATAATGGATCTGTCAAACTCAATAATCTCGGTGATTATAATTTTGGTGCCAAGGGTTAGCCCCATTTTTTCTAGTAACTTCAGAAAAACCGATGAATGCTCGCTAACACCTGAAATCATCCCGCTTTGATCCTGTTGCATGTCAGAAATTCTTACTAGCTTTTTTTGATGTATGGTTCCTGAACGGTCAGGGATGGGATCTCCATGCGGATCTGCTGCCGGATTTCCCAGAAAATCATCAAGTCGGTTGATTAGCGATTCTGAATTAATATGCTCAAGCTCTTCAGCAATATCATGTACCTCATCCCATTTAAAACCTAACTTTTCGACCAGGAAAACCTCCCATAAACGGTGTTTCCTGACGATGCTAACAGCAGCATTTTTCCCTGCAACAGTTAAAGTAACTCCCTGGTATTTAATGTAATTGATCAGCTTTTTGTCGGCAAGCTTCTTTAACATATCCGTAACAGACGCTGCTTTAGTATTAGTCATTTCAGCGATCTGGTTGGTGCTCACAACAGAATTATTGCCAGTGCTTAAATGGTAAATAGCTTTCAGATAATTTTCTTCTGTAAAGGAATGGTTTTTGGACATAATTAAGCAAATCTAATTTATTTTTTAGGTTAATCTAAAAAATAAATAAAAAAATATATGCTAATTTTATCTTGATATTTTAAAATAAAATTTGGCTATTCCTTTTAAAACTTTTATTTTTGGTAGAATATGGCAATAGAACTGGATAAAATCGATTTTAGAATTTTAAAGATTCTACAGGAGAATGGAAGAATAACCAATCTTCAACTGTCACATGAAGTAGGTTTATCTCCGGCGCCTACCCTTGAGCGAGTCAGGAAACTTGAACAAGCCCATTACATTAAGAGCTATCATGCTCTTGTTGATGAAGAATTGCTTGGTTTAGGAATAAAAACTTTCATTCAGATTCAGCTTGATTTTCATAAGAATAATACGATTCAGGTATTTTTGGAAGAAATTGAAGTGATCAAGGAAATTACTGAGTGCCACCATGTTACAGGTCAATGTGATTTTCTTTTAAAGGCTTATGTGAAAGATATTAAATCATATGAACGTTTGATCATGGATAAGATCAGTAAGATCTCCGTTGTTAAAACCTTCCAGACCATGATGATCATGTCAACGAATAAAAAGGAGCCGGCGGTGCCTTTGGAGTACTAATTTGTCTAGTATTTAATTTGTCCATTATTCAATTTGTCTATTTGTCAATTGGAATACCACTTTAACAATTAAAAATAATTGTCATGGACAAATCAACAAATCAACAAATCAGCAAATTCCTACTCTACCTTCCAATCAATCCCCTTCTCCCCATTCTTCTCCAGGTATTCATTAGTTAAAATAAAGTGATTGCAGCCAA
>JBIIWE010000368.1:0-3503 GCA_044339075.1 Daejeonella sp.
GCTGCTGTTGAAGCTGCTGCGAAAAAAGCTGGTCAGAATTTGACCGTGCCATTTACTGCTGGTCGTACAGATGCTACACAAGAGCAAACTGATGCAGATTCATTTGCATTCTTAGAGCCAAAGGTTGATGGTTTCCGTAACCATACAAATCAACCGGTGATTGATCGTTATGCTGAAGAAATGCTGTTAGACAGAGCTCAGTTGCTTACTCTGACTGCTCCAGAAATGACAGTTTTAGTAGCTGGTTTACGTGTTCTTAATGCGAATACGTATGGCAGTCAGCATGGTGTTCTCACTAAAAATCCGGAAACATTGACCAATGATTTCTTTGTGAACTTACTTGATATGAGTACTAAATGGGAGATATCATCTGATTCAAGAGATGCATTCGTTGGACGTGATCGTACAACAGGTGATATCAAGTGGACAGGTACCCGTTTCGATCTTATTTTCGGTTCGAATTCTGAGTTGCGTGCTCTTGCAGAAGTTTATGCATGTGCAGATTATCAGGAGCGATTCGCTCAGGACTTTGCAGCGGCATGGACCAAGGTGATGAACCTGGATCGTTTCGATCTAGCATAAAAATTGAATAGCTAATTGGGAGGCTGAAATGTCTTGCCAATAAAAGCTTAAAGTTTAAAGAGGTGGTCTTTATCAGGTCACCTCTTTTTTTTTTAATATTTATAATTCTTCATAGCTATTTTTATGCTATCCAGTTGAATCATTTATTAATTGGTAAAATTTACTTTTGCAAGATTGTTAAATACTAGATTTAGAATTATTTTCCGGTTTATTTTGGAAGATTATTTTGCCTTGAAAAAAGGTGCTTTCTATTAAAAGTTTTATTTTAAATATTGTTTAACTATAAATTATTATCATGGGATTATTTTCTGCCTTATTAGGCAATGCAGGTGCTGTCAGTAACGAAGAGTTATTGAAAAATTATGCTTCTCTATTGATTGAGGGAGAAGAAATTGAGCTTGGTTTTAAATTGATCCGTGATACTTTCATCTTCACATCTAAAAGATTGATCTTAATAGATAAGCAGGGAATAACTGGAAGTAAAACGGCTTACACATCTATTTCTTACAAAAGTATTTCCAGGTTCAGTGTGGAGACAGCTGGAACCTTTGAATTAGACGCCGAATTGAAGATCTGGATTTCCAGTGAGCAGAACCCAAGTATCACCAAGCAATTTAATAAATCGGTGAATGTTTATGATGTTCAGAAGGTTCTGGCTTTTCATGTATTGAAGTAATTTTTTTATGAATTGCCTTAAAGCTATGGTATGTGTTTTCGCTTAGCCAAATTTAGATCTTAAATTTTTTGACCACAAAGATCTAAGAGGAGTCAAAGAATTAACAAAGGGATGATTATTTTTATTTTTTCTGTTGACTCCATGACCTTTGAGTTTAGCTCAAGGGATTTTAGATTTTCCTATTTAGATTTTTTTTTAAAATAATCAGTAAAAAGGACTTTGACCATTTTCATAATTCGTGGTAAAAACGTATTTTGACAAAAATGTTCAAGACGAAATTATTCAAAAATGGGTATTTTAAGTGAAAAGATAAGAAAATTAAGGGAAGAAAAGGGATTGCCATTGCGTAAAGTTGCTGCATACCTTGACATAGACCAGGCAATTTTAAGTAAAATTGAACGTGGGCTACGTAATATAAGTCGCGAGCAAGTAGTTAACCTTGCCCTGTTTTTTCAAGTTGAAGAAAAGGACTTGCTTGTTTCTTGGCTTTCGGATAAGTTGCTGAATGAATTGGGAGATGAGGATTTAGCTCTGCGGGCTTTAAAATTAGCTGAAGAGAGAATGACTTATCAAGTTTTAAGCAATGAAGCGATTAGTACACTCATATCCACAATCAAAAGCATTTTAAAAAAAGATAGTAGAGTTACTGCAGCTTGGCTTTTTGGCTCTATGTCTACAATGGAAGCTAAATCTAATAGCGACTTGGATCTAATGGTTGAATTAAAGGAGAATGAAAAATACTCCATGTTTGACCTTTTGGATATTGCACATGCAATTGAAATTAAAATTAATCGAAAGGTTGATTTAGTTGAAAAAGGACAATTAAAAGATTTTGCCCTGGAAAGTGCCATTCAAAATTTACAACAAATTTATGGATAAGCCTACGCCAAAACACCGCCTTGAGCATGTGCTCGAAGCTATTGAATTGATAGGTGAATTTATTATTGATGTAGATGAAAAAACCTTTTCACAAGATATTAAATTACAAAGTGCTGTACAGTATCAGTTTTTGATCATTGGTGAAGCTATTCGGCATGTTGATGATGATATTTTAAACAAATATGATTATCCATGGCATATTCCAAGGTCGTTTAGGAATTTTATCATCCATGTGTATCATAATATAAAAATAGAGAGAGTGTATTATGCAGCTCAAAATTTAGAAGCGCTTAAAAATGAAATTCAAAATATAATTGATAATGAATTTTAGTAGATGAATGGCAGGATTTTCCTGTACTAGGTTTAGTAACATTGCAAATTTCATCAAAAAATTTATATTAATTTAATATATAAATCGTAATATTGCGATATAATTAATTAATTATGTCAGCTACAAATTGTGCTCCGGCACTTGAAAGGAAAAAATTAAGTTTTTTAGACCGCTACCTAACACTATGGATCTTCCTGGCGATGGCAATTGGGGTTGGAATTGGTAATTTCTTTCCAAACTCTTCAAGCTGGATCAATTCTCTTTCACAAGGAACAACTAATATCCCTATAGCCATTGGTTTAATTCTGATGATGTACCCACCATTTACAAAGGTTCGGTATGATCGCTTAGCTGAAGTTTTTAGAAATACAAAAGTACTGACGCTTTCTCTGACCTTAAATTGGATTATTGGTCCGGTGCTCATGTTTGTTCTGGCAATCATATTTTTACATGATTACCCTGAATACATGGTCGGACTGATTCTTATTGGTTTGGCTAGATGTATCGCCATGGTTATCGTATGGAATGAGCTGTCAGAAGGCAACAGGGAATATGCGGCTGGCCTTGTGGCATTGAATAGTATATTTCAGGTATTACTTTACAGCGTTTATGCTTACGTTTTCATTACTGTGCTTCCGCCATTATTCGGATTGTCGGGTTCTATTGTTCCGATTACCATAGGTGATATAGCATTCAGTGTGGCTATTTATCTGGGTATTCCATTTTTGGCTGGTTTTCTGACTCGTTATTTTTTGATCAGGATCAAAGGAGAAGAATGGTTCAATGAAAAATTTATTCCTCGTGTTTCGCCTATCACATTGGTGTCACTGTTATTTACAATTGTACTGATGTTTAGTCTGAAAGGCCAATTGATCGTTGAGATTCCATTTGATGTAGTTCGTATAGCCATTCCATTAGTTATTTATTTTACGCTCATGTTCTTTATTAGTTTTCTGATTGGAAAAAAGATGGGAGCCGATTACAGTACTAATACTTCCATTGCATTTACCGCTTCTGGTAATAATTTTGAATTAG
>JBIIWE010000535.1:0-3496 GCA_044339075.1 Daejeonella sp.
GGTTTTAATTAAAAAAGCAGTTTTAGGCTTCAAAATCTTGGGGTCACATCGGGGGCATGTTTGAGGAGCCTTGGAAGATGATTTTTCTGCCTCCGGCAGAATCGCACTAAGCAGCCTCAGAGCATGCCAACTTCGTGCCTTCGTTACCGCGGGACGTCGCCTCAATTAGCAAGGTTTCATCGTTACAAGGCTGCCTCGCCCGCGTGACTCAGAAGGGCCTTTTGCTGCAACGTTGACCTTCCTGCTCTCTAGGAGTACCGAGAGCGATGCCTCGTATACTTCGCACTCTGCTCATCTTCGTCCTTCTCGCTGCTGTTGGATTTGCTGCTGATTTCATTGCTGAAGCAAAGAAGAAGGCGGAGGCTGGTGATGCTGAGGCACAATACAATCTCGGCTACAGGTACACCAACGGCGAAGGCGTGCCGAAGGATGACGCCGAAGCTGCAAAGTGGTTTCGCTTGGCGGCAGACTTAGGGTTTGTCTCAGCGCAATACAATCTAGGCTACATGTACGCCAACGGCAAAGGTGTACCTAGGGACTATGCTGAAGCTGTTAAGTGGTATCGGTTGGCTGCAGAGCAGGGGCATGCTAAGGCGCAAAACAATCTCGGCGTGATGTACGACAACGGCGAAGGCGTGCCCAAGGACCTTGCTGAAGCAATGAAGTGGTACCGTTTGGCTGCAGAGCAGGGGAATAGGTTTGCGCAATCCAGTCTCGGCTACAGGTACTACAACGGCACAGGCGTGCCCAAGGACTATGCTGAAGCTGTGAAGTGGCTTCGCAAGGCGGCTGAGCAGGGGTATGCCGATGCGCAAGCTACTCTCGGCTTCATGTACGCCACCGGCGAAGGTGTGCCAAAGGATTTAGTGCAGGCTCACGTTTGGTGGAATATCGCAGGAGCGAATGGACGTGAAGCTGCGAAGAAGAATTTAGAAACTGTTGAAAAAGAAATGTCCTCAGAGCAAAAAGCCGAAGCAATGAAGCTGGCTCGTGAGCTATTCGCGAAGCTGCCAAAAGGAAACTAACGCCATGAAATTTAGTCTCAAATCGCTGCTCGCCTTCATCCTTCTCGCTGCTGCAGGATTTGCTGCGGACTTCGCTGAGACTAAGAAGAAGGCAGAGGCTGGTGATGCTGCTGCGCAAGCCTATCTCGGCTACCTTTACGATGGCGGCAAAGGCGTGCCACAGGACTACGCTGAAGCCGTGAGATGGTACAGTATGGCAGCGGGGAATGGGTTTCTATATGCGCAAACGATCCTCGGGGACATGTATCGTAGAGGTGAAGCTATTCCGAGAAATGATTCTGAAGCCTTGAAGTGGTATCGCAAAGCGGCAGAGCAGGGTAATGCTCAGGCAGAATTTAATGTAGGCGTGATGTACGACAGAGGCGAAGGCGTTTCTGTGGATTTCGCTGAAGCGGTGAAGTGGTATCTCAAGGCTGCAAACCAAGGGTATGCCCATGCGCAATTCAATCTCGGCATTATGTACGACAAAGGCAAAGGCGTGTCGAATGATGACGGTGAAGCCGCGAAGTGGTATCGCAAAGCGGCTGAACAGGGTAGTACTTTGGCAGAATTTAATGTAGGCGTGATGTACTCTACGGGCAGAGGCGTTCCGTTGGATTTCGTTGAAGCGGTGAAGTGGTACCGCTTGGCAGCGGCGCAAGGAGATGCTCAGGCGCAAAACAATCTCGGCTTTATGCACGAAAAGGGCAGAGGCGTCCCGATGAATTTAGCTGAAGCCGCGAAGTGGTACCGCTTGGCAGCGGCGCAGGGTATAGCCGATTCGCAAGGCAGTCTTGGCACGATGTACGGAATGGGCCAAGGCGTTCCTAAGGATTTAGTGCAAGCTCACGTTTGGCTGAATATTGCTGGAGCAAATGGTCTCGAAGCTGCTAAGAAGAATTTGGCGATTGTTGAGAAGCAAATGAGCGACTCGCAGAAAGAGAAAGCAATGGATATGGCTCGTGAGCTATTCGCGAAGCTTCCAGAAAAGCATTAAGGGCATGACGTGCAGATAGTTTATTTTTTCTCTGCATGCTAACCCCCGCTCACTCCCTATGCTATTTACTCACGCTAATTGATATTTAACACGCGGCTAGCGTGGCGCCTCTGTTTTTATTTAGCCCTATACCATCGGATAATAGCTGCTAGAATCGCTCCTTTTATCGGAGCTAAAATGAGTCCGCCGCCAAAGCCGGCAGCAAGACCAGAGCTGCCATTTGCGGCAAAACCAAAAACGCAGTAGGACAAGAAAATCCAACCTGTGCATTTTAGCCAAGTTTTCCAAAACGGCTTAGTTTTCACCTGCGAAATTTGAGGCGAAGGATTATCAAGACGATTTTCTGGACTAGCCGCTGCAATTTCAGCGCGTTGGGAATCTACATCTTGAACTGTGTGTCCCGAGATCAATAACCATATAACTGCGCATGGGATCGTTATTGAAAACCAGTACATTAACGCTGCAGCAATTTCTCCTGCTGAAGCCAGCGCGCAGAGCAAAAATAAAATGAGATAGCATATGAGTAGGATGCGCCTCTTGGGGGTAATTGTAGTCAAGTTATTCATACTTTATTCTTTGAGCCACTCGGAGAGCTATTTACGATTCTAGGTTCAGGTTGGAGTCGTGGTGCGGGTTTGTCTATCTTCAACGCGCGGGGCGTATGCCGGACGGAGCCAGCGATAGCCCGACCAACTCGGTGACGCAGTAAACGCAGCCGTCTTGTCGCTGATAGAGCAGGACGATTTCGATTACGTCATTCCGCAGAGACAGGCTGAATTTGTAAGGCTCAATGCCATCATGACGGTTCATGCTCCACAGTAGCACTTGCTCCTGATTCTGACTGGCACTGATACCACCTTGATTTAGGTGACGGAAAGAACTGATAGACCGTTGATTTTTAGTCGTTGCGACTTTAGCCTTTGTAAATGGTCAGGTTCACAAAGATGCGACTTTCCGCTATCGTCGCCATACTGTTATGCGGATCAGCTTTTCTTGCCATCAATTCATCCAAGAAATCTGAAGAGTCGCATATACCAACTCTGATTCATCCACTGGTCTTCAAGCTGATCCTTTGTTGGGACTCAGATACAATTTCTCCGGTGATAACTGAGATCAATCTCGAAGCAGTTTACAAAAATAATGATCAGTTCGATTACTCACGGGTTACGAAGGAAAAGGATTTAGGCGGTGTTGAATGGATTGTTTATACGCCGTCAGATCAGCGCGGCTATACTCGATACAGAATTGTCGAGCAAACGAGCCAGATGACACGAGTGATCTTTAATGAAAATGGTGGCGGATCTTGGACTTCCCAAGCGAAAATCACTTACCAAACCGTGAGAGGATCGGTTCAGATTGAGGGTAAAAAAACCGATATCTCAGTTCTGAGAGTACTTGCCATTGATCAATAATGTTAGGCTAACCCTTGAATGTGTAACAAAAGCCATCGTTCGTAGTGCAACGTTAGAAATTATCCAGTCGTTCAATCAGATGT
>JBIIWE010000369.1:0-3485 GCA_044339075.1 Daejeonella sp.
AGATTTATCAACCGGTACGATCAGCTTCTTTGCTGAGATCTTCTCCACATCACGCAGATTATTCTCACAAGCAAATTGCAGAGCTATCCCAGTAAAAAAAACAGCACCGTATATGCAGCGCCGGATTTTCATCTTTTATTCAATATAGGTTTTCTGGAACCACTTATCATTAAGTGTGAAACCCAGATTTAGGTTAACATAGCGATCGCGAACAAGATCATTTTTCTCGGTACCACGCTGACCAAGCTCAGCTGACAAGTTAATTTTGTAGAAACTTGATCTGTTACGTGGAAGTGGGAATCCAAAACCAAAAGTCAAAGCATATTGGTTTATATCATTATTGCCGATCTGAACAAAGGTCTTATCGTACTTAATACCAAATCTGTAATCTACCAATTTAAAATAGTTTGAGATCGCGTTCGCCTCAGGTGTGATTTGTCCGCCAACAATTATACCATAGCTATCATTTAATCCCGGATTTGAACTTCCTTCCCGATAATCTGACCATTTGCTATAACTAAGATCTACACCTATTAACCATTCATTGGTTTTTTCAAATGCAAAACCTGCGGTATGTGTTAATGGCATTTTGATTTTATTTTTTGTTCCAACGGCATAGAAGGTACTATCCGCCGTAGCCAATTCATCACCAAGAACATCTTTTCTGTAACGGGTAGTAACTGTATTATTTCTGGAGTTTAAACTACTTCCTGCATTTCCAGTATAACCAAATATGAATTTAGTTTTATCATTTATCTCAGTTGAATATTGAAGTCCGTAGTCATAACTTAAGCCCCCAACAGCATTACTATACTGAGTACGGGAGTTAAAAACAGTGGTCAGTTCATTCGCAAATTCAAAAGCCCTATTTTGTTTAAGATTTCCAAAAAGATAAGCCAAATTAAAACCAAAACTAAATTTCTTTCCAAGCTTAAAACCGTATCCCATATAAGCTTTTGAGATACCGCCTTCACCAGAGTAAATATAATTGACTTTATTGGTGTCTATTAAACCTGCATTGCTAAACTGATAACCCAGATCAGTATAGGGTACTAGTCCGAAGCTAAGTGCTGAAAAACGGTTTACCGGTACGCCAAAATTAATATGGCTCAATGTTGAGTTTAATTGGTTCTTTCCCGAAATTCCTTTCTTACTTAATTTACGAATATCCATAGAAGCACCCACATCAAAGGTGGTTAGCTCAAGGGTTGAGTAAGAAGCAGGATTTGCAAGATTAATATTATCATATAAGCCCGGCTTACGAATCCCCTGGCTCAAACCACCCATTGCCCTGTTCTGTGGAAGGAGAGAACCTTTCAGGTCACCCAGTCCGAACTGTGAATAAGGAGAGCTTGAAGTAATTTGTGCGCTTACCGGAAGAACCGCTACAAGCAATATAAAGAAGAATATATTTTTAACTATCTTAATCATTTTGTTGGATAACTTCATTTAAACCAATTAGTACCAAATCGGGTTCGGTTTTTAAAGCGTGTGCAAAGATGCTATTTTTAAGCCTGTAATCAAAAAAAATCGAATCCCCACCACAGAGAACCACGTGTAATTGAGAATATTTTGAATTATAGATCTCAATAAACCCCTTAACCTCCTCAATAGCCCCATTCACAACTCCTGAAAGCATGGCAGATTTTGTATCATAGCCTTGCCAGTCTTCATAATCAATAAGCTCAACTTCCGGGAGCCTTCGGGTAAAATTATGCATTGCCTTAAGCCTCATTTTTAACCCGGGTGATATACTCCCACCCTTATAAACACCATCTTTATTAATGGCATCATAGGTTATACAAGTTCCAGCATCGATTACAAGACAGTTACTATCCGGAAACAATGACCTTGCCCCTAGTATTCCTGCCAAACGATCCAATCCAAGAGTTGCAGGACTTTTATATTTATTTTCTATCCCTGTCTGCAAAAAAGCAGAAAACCGGATATACGCTGTTCTCTCTTTTAGAAAATCTTCCAAAGCGACAATCCCATCATTCACAGATGAAATTATACTATGCGTTATTTCTGAATTTTTGAGGTATTGGCCCAAAATAGTTATATCCAACTTCTGTACTTTCTCAGAACTAATAAGCTTGGACCCTTGAAAAACAGCAAGCTTAGTCCGCGAATTACCAATATCAATAACCAGATGTGCCATTAAGCATTCCAAGAATTAATGGTAAAATCTAAAGCAGTCAGTTCATGATCTTTACTCAAAAGGCTAGCTATCTCATATCCCATTATCTTCCTAAAGGCATGAATTAGGCCTTCAATACAGCTAGATCCAGGTAAATTAAGGGCACTAAATTTCATATTACAAATCTATTCAATTTTTGAGATTGGCAGGCTTGAATTGTGTTAAAAAAGGTTAAAGCCTGATTTTTATTAGAATAACTGGAAATAAATTATTGAACCAAAAAGTATGAAATATAAACTCTCATAAAGCCAGCGTGTATTTGCATAGAGAAAATAGTATGCCATCAGTGCGGCTGCCGGCGGAGCACATAATAAAAAATGATATAAAACAAGGTTCTGCTTTAAGTAGAAAGATGCAAGTCCTATGATAAACATAAAGAAAAGCAGCTGAAATGATTTACGGAGTTGAACAACGCTCCTGAAGAAATTCTTCTGCAATTGAAAAAAACCAAGTACAAGTATGATCGCTACAGGAATAAGTACTAAAGAATCATATAAATTAATTCGAAGATTCGTCGGAAATTTGGTCGCTAATGGCAACCATATCTCATAAAATTTATCCAAAGAGTCGTTCCAATAATAGAATACTGCCAAAAAGAAAAAGATAGTGATATAGCCTGTTATTACTGCGGTCCATTCTCTCCAGTTAAATGGTCTGAAAATTATCAGACTAATCCACATGAGCGGCAACATCGAAATAAAGGGGAAATATATCAAAGTGCCTAAAGCTACTAACATGCCCAGGTCAAACATTACTGAGCTTACTTCAGCCTTTTTGTAAACACTTAAAAACTTTTCAATCATCCAGAGAATCAAAAAGTTGCAGATCAAAGTTGGACTCAATAGCAGAAAGGGTGCAAGCAAACTTCCGCTGGTTACGTAAAGCAGTGCAGGCAGAAAAGTTGGTTTGCCCAAGAGGCCATAAGAATTGATGATTTTGTTAAATATTAATGCCTGAATGATCAAAACAGTTAAGGCAACAATGACATTCGCTAATGGGCTAAGTGCACTTTCCAGGGGAATATCGATTAATAACCTGGCAAACGGCTCCATAAACTCAAAGCTGATTTGTTGAGGCAGATTAATGAAAATACCTATTCTCAGTAAAATAGCAATCCCAATCAGAAGAATGATATTTAATGGATGTATACTTCTGAATTGCTGGATCATCTATTGTTAGCTTGTACGCTTTATGTGATACGCCTGGATTCGCTAATCCAAAGTTAGTACTTAAAGCTGAAATTCAGAGCTAATAAGTTTTGTTGAGAAGTCTGAATTTAGATCCG
>JBIIWE010000370.1:0-3476 GCA_044339075.1 Daejeonella sp.
AGAGTATTTCTATGAAAAATCTGACCGTGCCATTGCTAATAGGGGAAGTATCATACTTTTTGATTCTAACCTATGGCATGCAGCCGGCCAAAACTTTACGGATGGTAACAGGAGAGTACTGACAATTAGTTTTACCAGACCCCAATTTAAGCAACAGCTGGATTACCCACGTTCTTTAGGTTATGGATACGGTGATACATTGAGTGATGGATTAAGACAAGTTCTTGGCTATAAATCTAGAATTCCAGCCAACCTGAATGAATATTATCAACCGGTAGATAAACGCATGTATCAGCCCGGCCAGGGATAGATAGTATTAATTAGAAATTTCTAAATACGAACACCTCAGTCTTAATTTTTCATCATTTTATTCCTGAATCTTAATGAGAATGTACTCCAAACGAGTGAAGGCAATTGGCGGATATTTTGATCTGCAATTACCTCTCCTGGAAGAGTTTTACCCTTCCCTCATAAAACTGAATACCGGAAGAAATGCCTTGGAATATGTCCTCAAGGTAAATGGATATACCTGTATTTATATACCTTATTTTACTTGTGAAGTGATATTAGAACCCATTAAAAAACTTGGAATAGAATATCATTTTTACACACTCGACAAGGATCTTGATCCAATTATTGATTTCAAAATTGAACCCAATGAATGCCTTCTATACACCAACTATTTTGGAATAAAACAGGCAACTGTCAATAAATTGGCTGATTTGGAATTTAACCTGATTATTGATAATTCTCAAGCTTTTTACTCAAGTCCGCTACCCGGTATAGATACATTTTATTCCTGCAGAAAATTTTTCGGACTTCCTGATGGAGCCTATTTGCAGTGCAAAATAAAAAGTAGTGCCAAATTCGAAAGAGATGTTTCATTTGAGCGAATGTCTCATCTTTTGATCAGTATCGATCAAACCATAGAAAAAGGCTATGAGAGTTTTAGAATTAATAATGATGCGCTCTCAAATAATCCCATCAAACGAATGTCCCTATTAACTGAGCGCTTACTTAAAAGTATTGATTATGAAGAATGCAGAGTAATAAGAAACAGAAATTTTAGAATTCTCCATGAAGCATTGTCAGATAAAAATCAACTTTCTGTTGATCCATTAGCTATTAATGGGCCCTTATGCTACCCTTTTCTTGCTGTTAAAGAAAACATTAAAAAGAAACTTATCAGTAAAAGAGTTTTTGTGCCAGTCTTTTGGCCCAATGTTTTTAACTGGACAACAAGTAAAATGTTTGAAAATCATCTTGCTCAAAACCTGGTTCCTTTACCAATTGATCATCGATATAATGAAGAGGACATGGAACGAGTGATTAACTATTTAAAACAAATGATATGACCTATTCAGTTTATTTAAGATCACTAAAGTTAGTGGATGCTAAAACATCATATCTGTGGAGAAATAATCCATTAATATGGCAATTTACACGATTTAAGCCTGTAAAACCAATATCTGAATCAATGGAGTCTGAATGGCTTAAAAAAGCTTTGTGTAATACCAATGAGTATAGATTTGCCATTTGCCTTAAAAGTAACAGTCAATATCTGGGTAATGTTCATCTTATTGACGTAAGGTCAAAAAGTGCAGAATTTCATCTCTTTATTGGGGAACCTTCTTTTTGGGGAAAGGGAATTGGAAGGCAGGCAACCGCCCTGATTCTCAATTATGGATTCACTTATCTTGGATTAGATTCTATCAGGCTCGATGTTCATAAAGACAACTATCCTGCAATAGCACTTTATAAGAAATTAGGTTTTTTTGTAAACAGTGTAGAGAATGATTTTATTCAAATGCATATCCACCGGGTGGATAAACCCGAATTCCAAAAAATCATCACTCAAAATATAAGCATGCTTCAATAGGCTGGGTATTTCAAGCAATATTTCTGCCAGCTGCATATTCCCGTGCCTTAAAAAATCCGTACTGTCAATTTTGAATTTTAATTAAACACCCGATATCATGATTAACCAAATTACTATCCACCAGGAAAGAGAGTGGAAACAGATCGTGCAGAGATCTTTAGATTATGATTCTTATCATACCTGGCAATATCATAGTTTAACAAAAGATGGAACTCCTGTATTGTTAGTATACAATGAAGGAGATAATTTTATTGCCATTCCTTTGCTCAAAAGAAATATTCCTAATTCTGACCTATTTGATATGACCTCTGTTTATGGGTATACCGGGCCAATATCCAATCTTACTTACAATGCAATTTCAATGCAGATGAAAGAGAACTTTAAAAAAGAACTCATTGTGTTTTTCAAAGCCAATAAAATTGTTTCAGTATTCTCTCGCTTAAACCCATTTTTAAGTCAATTGCCTCTTATGAGTACTTTTCAGGGAATTCATGATAATGGTTATGGGGTGGTAATTGATCTTCATCAGTCGCTGGAGGAGCAAAGATCCAACTATGATAGTTCCCTTCTTAAGCAAATTAGAAAGGTTAAAAATATAGGATTTTCTGTTCAGGATTCTAAAAATCCTGAAGCCATTAAAGAGTTTGCAGATATTTATACTGAAAATATGAAGAGGGTTGGAGCAACAGATTATTATATGTTCACAGAAGAATATTTCAGAAAATTTCTGAATTCTATGGATTTTCATAGTAAATTAATCATGGTTTATCATGAAGGGAAGGCTGTTTGTGGTGGTATTGTGCTTTTTACTCAAAAGATAATACAGTCGCATTTATCTGCCACCAGAACTTCCTATCTTAAATATTCCCCTGCTAAATTACTGACAGATGAAATTAGTCAGTTGGGCCGGCAATTAGGGATGCAATATTATAATCTGGGTGGCGGACTAGGCTTTACCAAGGATTCATTGTTTGACTTTAAATCTTCTTTTTCTGATAATTATTATGATTATAAAACCTGGAGATATATTTCAGATCCTGAAAATTATCTCAGACTTATTCTAAAAGCAAATATAGATCCAGAAAATGCAGTCGATTTTTTCCCTCTATACAGGTATTCGAACCATAAAAACAATGAAGTTGAAGTCAAGGTTTTGACGAATTCTTACTCATGAAGAAAAGAGGAGCTTTACCAGTACTTAAATACACGGTAATAAAGGCTTTTCAAACAATAATTTCCAATTTCTTGTAACCTTTTTTTGGTAACCAGCCCAATCTATCCCAATAACTCAACCCTTCAGAATCTCTGAACGCATTTGATTTATTATTCTGCTCATCAATTTTAAACTAAGAAAATGAAAAAATTAATTTTCCATGAAAAGACATCATCGAGATGGCTTATTTTTTCGATAGATTTTGTAATTCTCGTATCGGCTTTTGTACTATCGTTTTTGATCATTCAAAAGTTCCATATCGCTAAATTATTTACGAACAGTTTTCTTATTTACCTCCTCTTTTTTACAACGTTAAAATCTGCAGTTTTCATGTTGATGAGAATTCATACAGGTATTATTCGATATTCAAATACTGAAGACATA
>JBIIWE010000372.1:0-3470 GCA_044339075.1 Daejeonella sp.
GACAAGAAGCCCGAATCGCTAGCAGCACCTACCCAAAAGGCGGAGCTTCGTGTTACAAAGACAGTTTTGTGGTTAATCAAACATTAGTTTTTAAAATCCTTGCATAGTTCCATTAAGTGGGTCAATAAAACCCTGCGTGAGGAAAACACCCCCAGAAATCGGGTAAAATCGGTTGATTTCGGTTTTTCCAAAACGCAACCCACTACAAATCAATGCCTTAATTTTCTCAAAAATCTTTCTACCCTCTCATCATTGAAAATATTCGGTTTAATTAATCGATAATAGAAAAATAAACATCACAACTCCTCACAAGCTAATTCATGTATTAATCATACTTGGTCTGACCGCATATGAATAATTTGGTTCTAAAAGTTATATAACCGGGGAATAGGAGCTGAAGAAAATATTGCTGGTGCTAGTGATGGTAGCGTCAAATAGCAATCGGTTAGTAGAAGTAAATCATGCCTCATTTTAAATTCGGACGGAAGCATTATAGGTAATAGTGAAACGAGTTTTAAGAAATACAGGATAATTGATGGTTGAATAATTGAATTCGGATGGCGCCATAAAAAATTACAATACCAACAAATCGCCCTGCCTCAGCGCATTTATTGCTTTCCCATACCAAAAAGGTTCAAAATCGACGTTTAATGCAGATTCAAAATTTTCTTTTGCCTTTTTGAAGGTCATTAGTTCTTCATTATCTATGCCTGCAAGTGGCAGAAATTTAAGTAACCAATCGGCCTGATCTTTTTCTAGCTGTATGCTGAAGCCACTTTTCTTATCAAAGAATTTCAGTTCTGCCATCTCCCATTGCCTTCCCTTTTTACTTTTGGAAAAATAATCGATCAGAGGTTTTGTCCCAAGCCAAACAATTTTTGCATCAGGCTTAATTAGAAAAGACTCCTCTTTTGACAAACATTTCAAAATAAACTGAGGGTCAACCTTTGTCTTAGGTACTTTATGTTCAAACCATTCTTGCAAAGGATATTCGAAACAAATGCCATGCATATAATTAAACAAAGATTTCTTTAAGCCATAGCTGAATAGTTCATGGTCTGTACCGACCTTATCTACATGCACAATATCATTATTAGCAAAGGTTCCTATTGTTCCGCAAGCCTTTTCCACCTTGAATTGTTCAGGGTACATCCCTACGGGACTGTGAGCAGTCATCGCAAACTGATGCCAGAAAGCCGACTGCAAAACTCCCGCGTCAAACATTTGCCTGACCATTTCTAAAGAATCGATGGTTTCCTGAGCAGTTTGTGTAGGAAATCCATACATCAGGTAAGCATGAACCATGATACCCGCATCTGTAAAATTATGACATACTTGAGCTACTTGTTCTACGGTTACACCCTTTTGTATCAGTTCAAGTAAACGATCTGAGGCAACCTCCAATCCGCCTGAAATAGCAATACATCCAGAAGCCTTCAGCAATAGGCAAAGCTCTTTAGTAAAGCTTTTTTCAAACCGAATATTAGTCCACCAGGTAACCGTTAATTTGCGACGCAAAATTTCCAGAGCCAACGAGCGCATTAAAGCAGGAGGCGCAGCTTCATCAACAAAATGAAACCCCCGCTCCCCTGTTTGCTCCACCAATTGTTCCATTCTATCGCAAAGCAAGGAGGCAGCAATGGGCTCATAAATTTTAATATAATCGAGTGAGATATCACAGAACGTACATTTCCCCCAGTAACAACCATGAGCCATTGTGAGCTTATTCCACCTTCCATCACTCCACATCCGGTGCATCGGATTGACAACTTCAATGACAGAAATATAACGATCAAGAAACAGATCGCTATAGTCAGGAGTACCCGTTTCAAATTGCTTGTAATCAGGCGATTTACTTCCATTGCAATAGACAACTTTCCCATCGATCAGTGTAAATGTCCTTTTCAATTCAGATCTATTTCTTTGTCCATCAATAAACTCACAAAGATGTTCTACGGGTGCTTCACCATCATCCAGACAAATAAAATCCATAAACTCAAAAACACGTACATCCGATACAGATCGTAATTCAGTATTAGGAAAACCACCGCCCATGGCAATTTTAACATTCGGATATTCCAACTTAAGCCATTGTGCGATACGAAAGGAAGAATACAAATTTCCCGGAAAGGGTACTGATAGTGAAACGATTTCCGGAAGCACCTCCTTCATCTTTTGTTCCAGGAGCTTGATCAAAAGCTTATCTGTAAATGTAAGTTCTTGTTGAAGTGCATTATATAGCTCATCAAAACTTGATGCTGACCTTCCCAGACGTTCTGCATATCTGCTGAAACCAAAATTACCGTCAGCGCATTCTACAATAAGATCAGAAATATCCTCTAAAAAAAGTGTAGCGAGGTGCTTAGCCTTATCCTGAGTTCCCATGGTACCAAATGCCCATTCAAGCTCCTCAAGCTGTTCGAACCGTGATGCTTCGGGAAGGAAATCTTCCTGGCAAATCAAGTGGGAAAGTGTTGGATTATGCCCTTGTAAAAAGGAGATCACTGCATCAATTTTAGTGATATAATGTTCTTTTAAGGCAATTATACGCCGGGCATTTTCACTATGCTCAGTATTAGATAATTGAATCTGATCAAACAGGTCAGTTAGTCCGGATCTTGAAAAAAGAGCCAAAATAACTTCAATGCCAAGATCTGACTGATACGAGGATATACCTTTTGTATTAAGAAATCCCTTTAAATAGGCTGTAGCCGGATAAGGAGTATTCAGCTGCGTAAAAGGTGGTGTAATTAAATATATCTTATTTGTCAATTCTTTGATCTAAAGGATGAATCTGCGATTCAATTGAGATAAATGCTCAATTTTTGCCATGCATTTTTATCCTGTGGTTTATCGCTAAACTTGCAATATTACGATTTAAATAATCGTCACCTGAAATACGTTGCTGAAACATATTGATATAGCCAAATTCAACACTCAGATTTTTATTCAGCTGGTAGTTCAGTCCGGCATAAAATCGATTCTGATCAAAGGTATTGTAAATAATTCCACCGTTCGAATTAATGTATATTCCATCACTAAGTTTCAAGATTAGGTCATGATCTTTAATCTTTGATCTGAACAGATTACATTCAAGTGAAACCATGTAGGATAGCCTTTCTACGAATCTGTATCCATCAATTAATGCGTCATTATGTCTTTTCCTAATAAATCGCTCCTCCATCCGGTAACGATGTCCAACAATCAAATTTTTAAATCTATGTCTGTAACCAAGTTCATGATTGAGCCTTATTTCTGGAACCTTAAATGAAGATGCGAACTCAGGATCACCCGGGGAGTTTAAATAATAAGCAAAACCATTTCCAAGAGATATATCCTTCAACGGAGAAAAATTAATCTGCGATTTCACGAAAATTTGCGACTGCCTGACCGGGTCAAAAAAAATACGCTCCTGAAATTCAGCATTCAAATTCCACTTCGGTGAAAATTCAAAGGTTGTTGAATAGGCA
>JBIIWE010000371.1:0-3470 GCA_044339075.1 Daejeonella sp.
GGCCGAACTTCAGGACTACTATTTACGCCTACATTGTAAAAAATATCTGATGCATTATAATCACCTGTTGGAAGTTTGACCGATGAGCCTAATTGTATATTCCAGGACTTTAAACCCGGTTCTATCAGCCATTGCTGAATTCCAAATCGGATATCTCCTAAACCTCTTGAGAAAGATTTATGTCTTTCAGTTCTTCCATGTTCATATAAAGAAGAACGGGTATTGATCTGAGTCGGGATTCCAATTGCCAGATTTGTTTTTCCTGATAACCAGTAACTAATTGAATATTCCCAGTTATTGGAATGATTGATTACTTCAGTACCATTGCTTACACGATCAGCTTCTTCATGTGTTCCTCTGAAATGCCTGAAGGATTTGAAATAACGATAGTTTAGTCCGGCCTGAATATCGCCTTTTCCGAATGTATTATGACTCAAATTAGCTGAGCAGGAGCCAAAGTGTCTCACAGCTACACATCCCTGTCCAAAACTTTGCTGAGTTAAAAATAGTATAACTATTACTAAAAGTATTCTTTTCATTGATATAATATTTTTTCGTTTTGCGAAAATAAAAAAATATTCATTATCAATTTATATGGTGCTTATTTTTATTTTCTACTTGCGATTTTATACAAAGATAGTCCCATGATCACAAAGAACACAAATCCCATAATCTGGTAACCACCAGAACCAAGCATTCCAGTAAGATGATCTTCCATATTTAGCTTGCCAACCGGACCAGCAGTGCTTCCAAAAGCCATCAGAAAGGCATAAATGACACCCATGAGAGCTCCACCGGCAACTAAACCAGTAGCAAATAAATTCCCTTGGCCCAGTTCACCATCCTCTGATTTGATTCCTTTTTTCTTTGCTCGCATTTCAACCAGTCCTTTAATAGCTCCACCTGCAAAGATGGGAAGGGTAGTTGAAAGAGGTAAATAAGCTCCAACAGCAAATGACAACGATTTTACGCCACATAATTCAACTGTTATCGCTAAAAAGACACCAACAAGCACAAATTGCCAGTCGAGGTTGAACGATAATAAACCTTTGATCAATGTGGCCATTAAAGTGCCTTGTGGAGCAGGATAGGTATCAGTTCCTATGGCATGTTTTATTCCCTGTGCAGCCATTTCAGCTGTAGGCCTGTCAAGTATCGATAAGGTGGCACCGATCACTACTGCGGATACAATAGCTCCAACAAATAAGGCTAGCTGCTGATATTTTGGTGTTGCACCTACAATGTAACCTGTTTTAAGATCTTGTGAAGTAGCTCCTGCATTGGCCGCTGCGATACAGATCATACTTCCAACTACCAGAGCCATGGGTTCATAGGTAAGGCCTGTCCATCCAATACTGATAAAAATTAAGCAGGTACCCATTAAAGTGGCAATGGTCATTCCTGATACTGGATTCGAGGATGTTCCGATCAAACCAACGATACGGCTTGAAACAGTAACAAAGAAAAAACCGAAAATGATAACTAAAACTCCGATAAGCAATTTATTTAAGATCGAATCGCCAGGAATTTGAGGTAAGATTGCCATCAATAATATTAAAGCCAAGCTACCAAAGATCACAATCCTGAAAGAAAGATCATTATCAGTACGATTGATCACTTTTAATTCAGCTTTGCTTTTATTCATGGAAGACAAGCTGGATTTAAATGAAGAAATGATCGTAGGGATAGTTTTTAATAAAGTAATAAAACCACCTGCGGCAACCGCACCGGCGCCGATCTGTTTCACATAGGCCTGATATATTGCTATTGCAGTATTTTCAAAAACCATATTCAAAGGATCGTAATTTCCAGGGCCTCCAGGAGCATAAACGTTATTCAGATAACCTAGTTTAACTAGTTGATAAGCAATTGTTTCGGCTGGAACAAGAGTGGCTAATAAAGGTATAAGACCCAGCCAGGCAAGTACACCACCTGCAACAAGAACTCCCGCTATTTTAGGCCCTATGATATACCCAACGCCCATGTATTCAGGGGTAATCTCTCCATTGATTGTAGCTGATGGAAAGAATCTGTTCGTTTGCCTTGTTGCCCATGTTGGTGCTTCAGCGATCAAATGAAATACCTTTTGTAAAATGGCATAACCGAAAGCAAAAGCAAGTCCGTAATAAGCTGTTTTTGCAAAATCACCACCCTTTTCTCCCGCGATTAAAACAGAAGCACAGGCTGTACCTTCTGGATAAGGGAGACTTTCATGTTCGTCAACGATCAATGATTTTCGTAATGGGATCATCATTAATGTTCCGAGAATTCCTCCTAAAGCAGCAAGGAAGAAAATTGGCCAATAAGAGAAGAATGATTCACTGTTACTCCCGGCTGATAAAAAAAGAAATCCCGGTAAGGTGAAAACAACTCCGGCAGCAATAGATTCTCCGGCTGATCCAGTGGTTTGTATAATGTTGTTTTCAAGAATAGTTGTTTTAAAAAACTTTCTCCCAATGGAAATGGCAAGTACAGCAATTGGAATTGATGCCGAAACGGTCAACCCAGCTTTCAATGCTAGATAGACGGTTGCCGCACCAAATATAACTCCGAAAATGGCACCTAAAAGAACTGATTTGACAGTAAATTCAGCAACAGAACTGCTGGATGGCACATAGGGTTTAAACTCTTTTCTTGTACTTGTTTCAGACATATTGGATTTGATTAGGTTTTTCTAATTTAAAGATAATCTTTTACTGATATTTGAAATTGTTGAAATTAGATTAATAAAAGCTCGAAAACTTAAATGTTAATATGAAAAAAGCTGTTTTTCTGGATAGGGATGGAGTATTAAATAAGGAATTGGGAGATTATGTGTGTCGATTTGAGGATTTTAAAATACTTGAACATAATTTTACAGCTTTAAAAGAATTGCAGGATAGAGGCTATCTATTGATCGTGATTACAAACCAAGGGGGGCTTGCTAAGGGATGGTATTCGGTTGAAGTTCTTGATAAAATGCATGCTCAATTAAAAAGAACCTATGCAGAACAGGGTGTCTTGATCTCAGAAGTATATTATTGCAATCATCATCCGGAGTATAATGGCAATTGTTTATGCCGTAAGCCGGGATCTTTGATGCTTGAAAAAGCCCTTGCCCGTTTTGAAATTGATGCTTCTCAATCTTTTTTTATTGGCGACCGTGAACGAGATGTTATAGCTGGTGAAGCTGCAGGAGTAACCGGTATATTGATCGATAGTGATCAGCCGATTGGGGATATTTTGAGTTTAATTATGTAGAGATGTTATCTGTTATTAGTTGTCTGTTATCAGTTGTCAGTTTTCTGAGAAATAGTGCTGATTTGAAATGAACACCTAATTGTCTTGGTTCTTTGCTCTTGGTTCTTGGTTCTGTATAGTTGGTTAGTAGTTAGTAGTTATCAGTTTTCTGAAGCAGGAGGTCTGAAGCAGGAAGTCTGAGGTACGAGATCAGAAGATCTGAAAAAAACAGAAAATTTCAAATTGCCACT
>JBIIWE010000373.1:0-3469 GCA_044339075.1 Daejeonella sp.
CACCATCCATTTGAGCAGCACCTGTTACCATGTTCTTCACATAATCCGCGTGACCTGGACAGTCAACGTGAGCATAGTGACGGGTAGCAGTTGAATACTCCACGTGTGCAGTATTAATTGTGATACCTCTTTCTTTTTCTTCTGGAGCAGAGTCAATTGAATCAAATGAACGTGCTTCAGAAAAGCCTGCATCTGCTAACACTTTTGTGATAGCTGCTGTAAGTGTAGTTTTACCGTGGTCAACGTGACCTATAGTACCGATATTTAAATGCGGCTTACTGCGGTCAAATTTTTCTTTTGCCATTTTGTTTTATACTAATTATTAGGTTAATTTTATTATTGTTTTATTCTTCAATACAATCCTGAGCCAACAATGGGAATCGAACCCATGACCTCTTCCTTACCAAGGAAGTGCTCTACCGCTGAGCTACGTCGGCTTTTAATTTGCTCTATGTCTGATGCCAAAGTTCTTTTAATAAACTTTTTAATGGCAAACAAACCCTTGAGCGGAAGACGAGGTTCGAACTCGCGACCTATAGCTTGGAAGGCTATCGCTCTACCAACTGAGCTACTTCCGCAAATCAATTCGATAATAAGCAAATGAGCAAATTAGCAAATTGGAAACCTTAATTATCAAAAATCTCAGCTGTTCCAATGAACTACTGATTCAATTTGCTAATTCTCAAATTTACAAATTTGCAAATTTGGTTGTGGGGGGGGAAGGATTCGAACCTTCGAAACCGAAGTAACGGATTTACAGTCCGTCCCATTTGACCGCTCTGGAACCCCCCCAACATTTCCGAGCCTCCTATCGGGATCGAACCAATGACCTACTGATTACAAGTCAGTTGCTCTACCAGCTGAGCTAAGGAGGCAAAATGTTTAAAACCTATTCTTTAAAATAAAAAAAAAGAACAACCTGATCAGTGTTTGTTAACCTTTTAAGACAACCCCCTCTGAAACGGACTGCAAATCTACGAAAATTTGGAGTTGGACAAAATTTTTTACAAAAAAAATTCGACAGTCATTTAGACTGCCGAAAAAGCACCTTAATACCAAGTGTTTATAATTGAAAAAAATTATGAATTTTCATCCGAAAGACTTAGTGCCTTAAGATTATTCACATGGGAACGCATCTTTTCTTTATGTTTATCAAGCTGACGTTTAAGTGACTCCACAGCCTTGTCAGCGGCTTCTTCAAAAGTTTTACATTGCTCTTTTGCAAAAAGATCATTTCCTGGGATCAATAATTTAATTTCAGTTATCTTATTTGCTTCATCATCCGTTTTTTCTAATTTAAGGTAAACTTCTCCACTAATAATCTGATCAAAAAACTGATCAAGCTTGTCTGCTTTCTTCTGAATAAAATCCAACAACTTAACATCAGCTGTAAAATGGATCGATTGCACTCTGATTTTCATATTGCCTCCTTTTGTATAAAATTAATATAATCACTCCGAAAACCGAAGCTTATTGAGTAGTTATAGTGTAAATTTTTCCCTTTCAATATTGTTAAGCTTTAGGATGAGCCTGTTTATAAATTGATTTTAGTTTTTCTACTGAATTGTGAGTATAAACCTGTGTTGCTGCAAGACTTGAATGGCCTAATAACTCTTTGATTGCATTCAAGTCTGCTCCTCTATTTAATAAAGACGTTGCAAAGCTATGCCTCAATATATGCGGACTTTTTTTATCATGAGTTGAAATAAATGATAAAACTAAATTAACTGTTCGGTAAATAAACTTTGCATACACCTTCTTACCTTCATTGGTAACGATCAAAGCAGATGATTTGTTATCAAAATTCTGACTTAATTTTTGAAGCTGATAATCACCTATCAATTTTGTCAAAGAGTTACTGATTGGAATGATCCTTTCCTTATTTCGCTTACCTAAAACCTTGATTTGCTGTTCATACACATTTATATCATGCTCAGACAGGTTTACAAGCTCAGAAAGACGCATTCCGGTTCCATATAAGAGCTCTATTATCACGCGATCGCGTATTCCCTGAAAATCATTGCTAAATACATCCTGAGCATCTAGAAGAATATCCATCTTCTGTTCCGTTATAACTATAGGTAGTCGTTTAGGTATCTTAGGAGCTCTAACATGTATCATAGGACTATTTCCTATCAGATCTTCACGCTGAAGGAATTTGTAAAAGGAACGTAGACTTGATATTTTACGATTGATGGTTCGTGCTTCAATTCCATGATCCATCAATGATACTATCCATGTCCGAACATGCTGATGAGTAATATTCAATAATTCAGGTTGAAATGAAACTATAAATTGATAAAACTGATCGAGGTCGTTTTTATAGGCAGTTACGGTATTGGGAGAAAACCGTTTTTCGAATTGCAGGTATTGTATAAATCGCTCAATAAACATCAAAAACTATTTGCACATCCAATAGTTTGAATATACAAATAGTTCCTGAAATTATATACTAAATTGAAATTAAACTGTTTCGATGTTTAACCCCTGCTTGTAAATAGCTTTTTTAACTTGAGTACGACGGGTGATAGATTTTTTCTCGTAGGCCTGACGGCTGCGAAGTTCTCTTAATACACCGGTTTTTTCGAATTTCTTTTTAAAGCGCTTAAGTGCTTTATCCAATGATTCGCCGTCTTTTACATTAATAATGATCATAATATACAGATACCCCCTTTCGGTTTTGGATTGCAAATGTACAATAAAATTTAATTTTAATGATATGGGAACAAAAAATATTGAGACTAAGATTTGATTAAATCAAATACCCTTTAATAAATTGCTTTTAAAATCAATAATTTTATCCATCTAACAAAAAATCATTAATTGTAGAGCTGAAATATGACCTAAAAAATTTAAAATCAGGGATAAAAAATTTTACCCTGCCTCTGATTTTACTTATTTTAATAGTTCTCTTGCAATAACAATCTTTTGGATTTCGGAGGTTCCTTCTCCTATTGTACACAATTTAGAGTCTCTATAAAATTTTTCAACAGGAAAGTCCTTTGTATAGCCATAGCCTCCAAAAATCTGTAAAGCCTCAGTGGCAGTTCTAACACAAACCTCTGAAGCAAAATATTTAGCCATCGCAGATTGTTTAGTTACATTTTTGCCCCTGTTCTTCAGATCAGCGGCCTGCATAATAAGGAGTTCTGCTGCTTCAACTTCAGTTGCCATATCTGCAATTTTAAACGAAATGCCCTGGAAAGTGGAAATTGGCTGCCCAAACTGGTATCGTTCCTTTGAATAATTTATTGCAGCAATTAGTGCACCCTTTGCCATACCTAATGACAATGCAGCAATAGAAATACGTCCTCCGTCAAGGATATACATTGCCTGCTTAAAACCTTCACCTTCTTTTCCTAATAAATTCTCTTTAGGCACCCTGCAATTATCAAATATTAGTTCAGTTGTTTCAGATGCTCTCATCCCAAGCTTATTCTCTTTTTTACCATGAGTAAAGCCAGAGGTT